>NZ_JBEXCY010000174.1:0-24546 GCF_040605515.1 Dactylosporangium sp. NPDC005572
ACAAGATCCCCGCGAGTCGCCCCGGAGACCGCATGCCGCCGCGATCGTGACTGCCGCCCGGGCGCCCTTGATCCTCGTGTTTCTGAACCGCGGGTTGTGCGCGTTGTCGGCCAGGATCAGGCCGGCTGGTACGTCAGGTGGGCGACGCCGGTCGGGAAGGTCTCCGCAGCGGCGAGCCGCAGCGGGACCCGGGCGCCCGCCCCGTCGAAGAGGCGCCTGCCGCTGCCCAGCACGATCGGGCACACCATGAGGTGCAGCTCGTCGACCAGGCCGGCGGCGATCAGTGACCGGACCAGGGTGGCGCTGCCGGTGATCGTGATGTTGCGGCCGGGCTGCTGCTTGAGGGTGGTCAGGGCCGCCGCGACGTCTCCCTCGATCAGGTCGGCGCCGGACCAGTCGACGGAGGTGAGTGTCGTGGACGCGACCAGTTTCGGCGTGCCGTTCATGAAGTCGGCGACCTCCCCGTGCTGGCTGGGCCAGATCGCGGCGAACTCCTGGTACGTGTTCCGGCCGAGCAGGAGCACGTCGGTGGCGTCGCGACGGGACTTGATCGACTGTCCGACCTCGTCGCAGTAGTAGTCGAAACTCCAGCGCTCGGGCGCCTCGACGACACCGTCCAGCGACACGTGCATCCCGGCAACGATCTTCATGGTGTACCCCTCCGGTAGGTCGTCCTCTCGTAGGTGCGTCGAACGGCCCGGGGCCGGTTCGACACGGGACGGCCGAACGTCGTAAAAGATCTTTGCAACCGTCGCCGGGGGTCAGGCGTGTCGACGGTGCCCGCTCAACAAAGGGCGGGCGACAGGGGAGGAAGGACAGTGTGACCGCGACGATGACACGCAGCGATGCAGTGCCGACCGTCGACGTCCAACGCGACTTCGACGAGTTCTACGCGGCGGCGTTTCCGGTACTGCGATCGCAGCTCTTCGCGTACCTCGGCGACCGGGCCGAGGCACAGGACGTGGTGCAGGAGGCGTTCTGCCGGGCGTTCAGCAGGTGGAAGACCATCAGTACCTACCAGGACCCGTTCGCCTGGGTCAGGCGGGTGGCCTGGAACCTGGCCACCAGCCGGTTCCGCCGGCGCCGGACCGCGCTGAACTTCCTGCGCAACCAGCGCGAGGAGCACCTGGAGGGTCCCTCACCGGACCGGATCGTCCTCGTGGCGGCGCTGGCGAAGATTCCGGCACAACTGCGCAAGGCGGTGGTGCTGCACTACATCGGCGAGCTCTCGGTCGCCGAGATCGCGGCGCAGGAAGACGTCGCGGAAGGCACGGTCAAGAGCTGGCTGAGCCGGGGCCGCACGGCCCTCGGTGAGCAGCTGGCGGAGCGCAAGGGAGGCAGGAGCAATGTCTGAGTTCGACGACCTGATCAACGACGCCATCGGGGACTTCCGTTCCACCGAGGCCACGACCCCCGCCATCACGCCCGGCACCGCCGCCGTGCGGGCCACCGTCAGGCACCGCCGCACGGTACGGCTCACCACGCTCAGCGTGCTGGGCGCCGTACTGATCGCCGCGCCCATCGCGGCGTTCGCAGCCGATCCACACGGCAACAACCCGCCGCCTGTTCCGGGGAACTCGATCACGCCGACGCCGGTCGAGTCGGCGACGCCGCTGCCGGCCAGCCCGTCGGCGGAGCCGCCGCCCGACGGCGTGATCACGGCGGCCCAGCTCGGTGCGGTCACGGTGGACTTCCCGCCGTTCCTGAGCCGGCAGTGCGACACGACGGCGGTCAAGCTGGCGATCAGCGCGGGGAAGGGCGAGATCGGCCAGAGCACGGCGTGGATCGAGAAGGTCGTCCACACCGACCTCGACGGCGACTCGGCCCTCGAGACCGCCGCGCTGGTGCAGTGCCGGTCCGGCGAGACGCCGAGGGGCCAGGTCCTGGCGTTCGACCGCAACGCCGACGGCGCCGTCGTCCTGCTCGGTGTGGTCGTGGCCGAGGACTCGCGTTACGTCGTCCGCGACATCGCCGTCCGCGACGGCGGCGGCATCGTGGCCGAGGTCTCGGACTTCATCGCCTGCTGCGGGACGGAGCCCGGCGCGGAACGGCACCAGTTCCGCGAGTACGGCTGGGAGGGCGGGAAGTTCCGGCAGCTCGCCGGCCCGACCGCGTTCGGCGATCCGGCCCGGGTCACCGACCTGCAGGTCACCGTCACCGACGTGGTCCTCGGCCCGGTCGTCGACGGCAAGCGCACCGGCACCGCGAAGGTCACGGTGAAGAACAACGGCCCGCACCCGTCCGGCCGCTTCCGCGTCGGCCTGGGCAACTGCTCGTTCGCCTGCGCCGGCCCGAACCCGGCCTTCGCGTCGAGCTGGGTGTTCGGCACCTACCAGGCGCCGCACGCCCCGCTGCCGGCCGGCGAGCAGGTCAGCGAGACGGTCGCAATCACCGTGGACGCGTCCTTCACCGAGGGCAGTGTCGAGGCGGCGGTGTCGGCGGTCGGGATGAACGACCTCAAGGGCATCGACGACACCAAGCCGGAGAACAACGCCGTCATCTTCAAGATCCGCGCGAGCTGATCCGCCGCCGTCGTGGGGCCCGGCCGGGTGCCGGGCCCTTTCGGCGACCACCGGCGGTGCCGGCGGGAGGTGGGGTCAGCGGCCCGGGACGCGGGCGGTGCCGCGGGCGACCGGGGACTGGGCGCGGCGGCGGGCCAGGGCGCGCGGGGCCCACCAGTTCAGGTCGCCGAGGAGGGTCATCACCGCGGGCAGGAGCAGGCCGCGCACGACCGTCACGTCGAGGATCACCGCGATGGCCATGCCGACGCCGATCTCCTTGACCGCGACCAGGCCGCCGGTGGCGAAGCCGAGGAAGACGATCGTGATGCAGACCGCGGCCGCCGTGACCACCGGGCCGGAGCGGGTGATGCCCCGCAGGACGGCGCGGTCGTTGTCGGGGCGGGTGAGGTACTCCTCGCGGATCCGGGACAGCAGGAAGACCTCGTAGTCCATCGACAGGCCGAAGATGAACACGAACAGCAGCAGTGGTGTCGTCAGGTCCAGGGCGCCCCACGAGTCGAACCGGAGGATCGGCTCTCCCCAGCCCCACTGGAAGACCACCACCAGGGCCCCCAGCGTGGCCAGGAAGGTGAGGGCGTTGAGCAGCATCGCCTTGACCGGGACGACGAGCGAGTCGGTCAGGGCGTACAGCAGGATCAGCATGGCCAGGACGACCGCGGCCACCACGTACGGCAGGCGGCCGACGACCGAGTCCTGGTAGTCGACGACCTTCGCCGCCTCGCCGCCGACCAGGACGGGGAAGGCCGGGCGGTCGGCGCGGACGGCCCGGACCACCGCGCGCGACTGCTCGCCGGCGGTGGCGCCGGCCGGGGTCAGGTCGATGATGACCGTGCCGGCGTCGACCTCGTCGCGGAGGGTGAGCCGCACGACCCCCGGCAGCTTCATGAGGTCGTTGAGGTAGTCGCGGGCCTGCGGGGTGGTCGGGTCGACGGTCGCGACGACCGTCACGGGGGCCGCCTCGCCCCTGGTGAACAGTGCCTGCCGGGCGTCGTACGCCCGGCGCTCCTCGACGCTCGAGGGCAGCGCCCGCGCGTCGGAGTTGGCGAAGTTGGCGCCCAGCAGAGGTGCGGCGAGGACGAGCAGGCCGACCGTCACCAGCAGCGCCACGACGGACGGGCGGCGCTGGGCGGTGCCCGCCAGCCGGGCCAGCACCGACCCGCGGGGGAGCCACCGCAGGCGGGCCAGTGCCCGGGTCACCCAGGTCTCCGCGCCCGCGGCGGGGATGTGCCGGCGGGCGGTGACGATCAGGGCGGGCACGAGCGTCAGGGCCAGCGCGGTGACCAGCAGTACCACCACGAGGCCGCCGACGGCCATGGACGCGAGCAGCGGCTCGGCGAACATGGCGAGCCCGGCGAGGGCCACCGCGACGGCCAGGCCGGAGATCGCGACCGCACGCCCGGCGTGCCGCATGGCGGTCGCGACGGCCGTCTCGGGGTCGGTGCCGCCGGCCAGCTCCTCCCGGTAGCGGGCGACGATGAGCAGGGCGTAGTCGACGGCCAGGCCGAGGCCGAGCAGGGTGACGATGTTCAGCGAGAACTCGCCGACGGGGCCGAGCAGGCTGACGGCCAGCAGCACCAGGAACGTGACGCTCACGCCGACGACCGCCGCGGCCAGCGGGAGGCCGGCCGCCACGACGCCGCCGAAGACGACGATGAGGGCGACGAGGAGCAGCGCGAACGCCACCGACTCGCCGACGGCGAGGTCGCGCACCGCCTGCTCGCCGAAGGCCCGCTCGGCGAGGTGGTCGCCGCCGACGAGCACCGACGGCGCCTGGATGCGGTGGAGCCGGTTGCGGACCTGGTCCTCGAGCGACTCCAGCTTCGCGGGGGCGAGGTCCTCGGCCAGCTCGACCAGCACCATCGTGCTGCGGTCGTCGGCCCCGGTCGGCGCGCCGCGGGTGGTGAACGGGTCCTCGACCTTGACCACGCCGGGCAGCTTGCGCAGCTCGGTCGCCGTGTCCGTCACCGAGCGCACGAGGTCGGGGCTGGTCAGGTCGACGTCGCGGATCACGGCGTAGACGACGGGGCCGTCGGCGGAGTGCTCGGTGACCAGCCGCTCGGCCCGGGCCGCCTCGGCGTCGGCGCTCAGCGCGTCGACCGGCCGCAGCCGGTCGAACAGCTGGCCGCCGGCGCCCACGCCGACGACGAGGGCCACCACCCAGACCGCGAGGACGAGCCCGCGCCGGCGGGCGACGAACCGTCCCAGGGACTCGAACACGATGCCTCCGCGTAGTTCTGCGCATGCCGGTGCGGCCGGGGACGGGCCCCGGCCGCACCGCCGCGACGGTCAGGACGCTACCGCGAGCACTTCCAGCTCGAAGACGCGCGCCGCCAGGTTGCCGCTGTTGCTCGGTGTGATGATCTTGAGTCGGACGTACCGCGCGGTGCCGGCCACCGGCGTCGTGGTCACGTTCGCCGCGTTGGCCCGCACGCTCGCCGCCGTCGTCCAGTTGATGCCGTCGGTGCTCACCAGGATGTCGAAGTCCTTGGTGTTCCAGCCGACCGACTCGCCACCGGCGCCGGCGTGCCGGACGACGACCGTGTTCAGCGTGTACGCGGCGCCGAGGTCGACCTGCAGCCACTTGTCGGCGACCTGCGGCGAGCCGCACCACCGGTCGGCGGCGCCGCCGGTCCAGCTGCCGTTGACCGCCTTGTCGGGGGTCTCGGTGAGGCTGCACGACTGGGTGGCGTTCGCCGTCTTGCCGCGGGCGACGTTCGTCAGCTGCGGCGGCGTGCCGGCCAGGCCGAGCACCTCCAGCTCGAAGATGCGCGCCGCCAGGTTGCCGCTGTTGCTCGGGGTCACGATCTTGAGCCGGACGTACCGCGCGGTGCCGTCGACGTCGCTCGTGGTCACGTTGGCCGCGTTGCCGCGGACGCTCGCCCCGGTGCGCCAGGTGGTCCCGTCATCCGACAGCAGGATGTCGAAGTCCTTGGTGTTCCAGCCGGTCGACTCACCGCCGGCCCCGGCGTGGCGGACCACGACCGAGTCGAGCGTGGCCTTGGCGCCGAGGTCGACCTGCAGCCACTTGTCGGCGACCTGCGGCGACCCGCACCAGCGGTCGGTCGCGCCGCCGGAGATGCTGCCGTTGACCGCCTTCTCCGGGCCCTCCGACAGGCTGCAGGACTGGGTGCTCGTGGCCACCTTGTTCAGCGCCAGGTTGGTCGGCTCCGGCTCGGGTTGCGAGCCCATCACCTCGAGCTCGAAGACCCGGGCCGCCAGGTTGCCGCTGTTGCTCGGGGTGATGATCTTGAGTCGGACGTACTGCGCGGTGCCGGTCACCGGGCTCGTGGTCACGTTCGCCGAGTTGCCGCGCACGGCCGCCCCGGTGCGCCAGGTGGTCCCGTTGTCGGAGAGCAGGATGTCGAAGTCCTTGGTGTTCCAGCCGGCCGACTCACCGCCGGCCCCCGCGTGCCGGACGACCACGGAGTCGAGGTTGTACTTCGAGCCCAGGTCGACCTGCAGCCACTTGTCGGCGATCTGCGGCGAGCCGCACCACCGGTCGGCCGCGCCGCCCGACCAGGTCCCGTTGACCGCCTTGTCGGGCGTCTCGGTGAGGCTGCACGACTGGGTGGCGGTGGTCGGCCGGTTCAGGGCCAGGTTGGTCAGGTCGGGCGAGGCGGTGCCGGGGTTGCCCAGCACCTCCAGCTCGAAGACGCGGGCCGCCGGGTTGCCGCTGTTGCTCGGGGTGATGATCTTGAGCCGGACGTACCGCGCCTTGCCGTCGACGGCGTTCGTGGTCACGTTGGCGGCGTTGCCCCGCACGGTCGCCCCGGTGCGCCAGGTCGAGCCGTCGGTGGAGAGCAGGACGTCGAAGTCCTTGGTGTTCCAGCCGGCCGACTCACCGCCGGCGCCGGCGTGCCGCACGACGACCGAGCTCACCGAGTACGACTTGCCGAGGTCGACCTGCAGCCACTTGTCGGCGATCTGCGGCGAGCCGCACCACCGGTCGGTCGCGCCGCCGGAGATGCTGCCGTTGACCGCCTTGTCCGGCGTCTCGTCGAGGCTGCACGACTGCGTGCCGGTCGCCACCTTGTTGAGGGCGAGGTTCGCCACCGGGGTCGAGGCGTAGGTGGCGGTCACCGTGGCCGGCGCGGCCGGCGCGGTGAACACGTGGGTCTGCGCCCCGTTGTCCGACCACTTCGTGAAGTTGTACTGGGTGGGGACGATGATCTGCGGCGTCGCCGCGCTGACCGTCGTCGTCGAGCCCTGGATGAGCCGCAGGGTGAACGGCGTGGCCGCGTCGACCGTGCCGACGGTCAGGTTCAGCCCGGGCGTGCTGGTCGTGAACGTCACGTCGACGGTCTTCGGATCCAGCCGCCGCACCGTCGTGTGCGTGAGGCCCTCCGAGTCGGTGACGGTGAGGGCCAGCTCGACGTAGGACGGGTACTCGTGGTCGGGTGCGACGAACGACCCGGACGCTCCGGTGTAGTCGCCGAGCAGGTGCTGGTGGCAGCTGGTCAGGGTGGCGCAGTGCTGCAGCCGGACCTGCCAGCGCAGCTTGTCGTCGGGGATGGTCCCGTCCTGCGGGTCGGTCGCGTGGCCGGAGAAGTTCACCGTGTCGCCGGCCGCCCACGTGGCGCCCTCGGCGGGCCCGTCGATCGTGGCCACCGGCGCGCCGACCCCGGCGAGGATCTGGATCGTCTTGTCGCTGGTCGCGCCGAGGGTGTCGGTCACCCGCAACCGGGCGGTGTGGATGCCGGCGGTGGTGTACGTGAACGAGGCCTTGGCGCTGGTGGCGTCCGTCGTGCCGTCGTCGGTGAAGTCCCAGGCGTAGGTCAGCCGGCCGATGTCACCGGCGTCGGTGTCGGAGGAGCCGGTCCCGTCGAACGCCACGGTCAGGGGGATCTCGCCGCTGGTCGGCGCGGCGGTCACCGCGGCCATCGGCGGCACGTTGCCGTCGTAGTACCGCAGCCGGCGGACCGTGCCGCCGATGTGGTCGACGTAGTACACCTCGCCGCCGGGGCCGATCTTCAGGTCGACGGGGGTGGCGGCGGTCGTCACGAACGGCTCGATGTTCGCCGGGTTGGGCAGCGCGCCCGCGCTCGGTGCCTTCATCGCCCAGATGCAGTTGCGCGAGTAGTCGGCGAAGAACAGGGCGCCGCGGTAGGCCGCCGGATACGGGCCGGAGTTGGGGTAGAAGGCCAGGCCGGTCGACGACGAGCCGCCGGTGCCGCAGCCGTCGCCGGGCACCACGTCCTGGCCGTGCCGCCAGGCGAAGTACGGGTTGACGGGCGGCGTCTCGGTATACAGCGACTCGCACAGCGGGAGGTTGGCGTTGTCGAACGCCGGCTGCCGCTCCGCGCCCTCGTAGCAGGGCCAGCCGTAGTTGGTCACCGCGGCCGTCGGGGAGGCGACCCGGTCGATCTCCTCCCAGCGGGACCAGCCGGTGTCGGCGACCCAGACCTCGTTGGTGCCCGGCCGCACCGTCAGCCGGTACGGGTTGCGGAAGCCGTGGGCGACGATCCGCTTCGCGTTCGCGTCCGAGCTGCCCGAGGCCGGGTTGCCGGCCATCGCGGCGCCGGTGTTCGGGTCGAGCCGCACCAGCGAGCCGCTCAGGCCGGCCGGGTCGGCGTCGGTGCGCACGTCCTGCGCCCGCAGGGAGCCGCCCTCGTTGACCGGGTCGCCGCACGGGTTGGGCGGGCTGCCGAACTGCCCGTAGTCGGCGGCGCTGTAGCTGGCGCCGTCGCCCGCCGACGCGTAGAGCGCGCCGTCGGAGCCGAAGACGATGTCGCCGATCGAGTGGCCCACGAACTGCTGGCACCAGTCGGAGATCAGCACCTGCTCGCCGCCGGTCATGGTGTCGCCGGCGGCCTGCAGCCGGGACAGCTTGCCGGAGATGACGCAGTTGCCCTGGTTGGCCAGCTCGCCGCAGTTGTCGTTGTAGACCGGGGCCGTCCCGCCGAGCGGCGCGTCGTAGCTGTACAGCACGTAGACCCACGGGTTGGTGGGGAAGTTCGGCGGCAGGGCCAGCCCGAGCAGCCCCCGGTCGCTGGTGCTGTTGACCTTCGTGGTCAGGTCGGCGAAGACCGTCGGCGTGGTGTCCGCGAGGCCGTCGAAGACCTTGATCAGGCCGCGCTTCTCGGCGACGAAGATCCGGCCGTCGGGCGCGAACTCGACCTTCGTCGGGCGGTCCAGCCCGGCCAGCACGATCTGCTCCTGGAACCCGCTCGGCACGGCGGCGGAACTCGTCGCAGGGAGGCCGGCGACCGCCGTGGCGATCGTGACCGCGGCGCCGGCCGCGACGACGGCGAACGTCGTCAGGCTCGACACCAGCCGCTGGCGAACGGTCATCGATACCTCCGGGACGGGGTACGTAGAGCGATCACGCGGCGCGACGAGAGGCGCTGGGGAAGTGGTCATCATGATCGGCTCGGGGGCAGCCGCCATGGTAACAACGCGTATGGATCGGCGCTAAGGGCCCGACGCCATCGGCGCCGGGCCCGTGGTACGCGGGCGGTACCTACCGCGCGGTGCAGGAGGGCGTGAGCCCGGTGCCGGTGCCGGTGCCCTGGAAGCCGAACTCGGTGGTCTGGCCGGCGGCGAGCGTGCCGTTGTAGGCGACGTTCGTGAACTGGACCGCGCCGCTGCTCGCGCTGCGGTCGGCGTTCCAGGCGTTGGTGATGGTCGCGCCCGCCGGCAGGGTCGCGCCGACCGTCCAGCCGCTGATCGCCGCGGCACCGGCGGAGACGCGGATCGTCGCGACGAAGCCGCCCTGCCACTGGTTGATCGAAGCGGTCGCGGAGCAGCCGCCCGGTGGCGGTGCCGACACCGACGGTGACGCCGAGGGCGACTGGGATGCCGACGGAGATACCGACGGGGATGACGACGCGGACGCGGAGGACGACGGGAGGGTGCCGCCGAGGGTCGGTGTCGTCCAGTCGCGCCAGTCGGCGAGGTTGCCGGCCGCGCGGCTGGAGATGCGCAGGGCGCCGGGCGCATTGCCGGTTTTGAGGAGGTACTTCTGAATGTGCTGCTGCAGAGGAGTGCGCCATTCCGGTCGATTGGCGCAGTGCGTGCCGTCCTGGACATCCGACCAGTAGGTGATGTTCTCGCCCACGCCCAGCGCCTTGTAGACCTCGGCGCCGCCGAGCGCCGCGACGCTCGCCGATTTCGGGCCCAGGTTGACGATGTGCGGGTTGTCCATGATGAACAGGCCGCGCGGGGCGACCATGGCCACCATCTCGTGGGTGTCGACCGGCAGCCGGGCCGGGCTGCCGGTGAACGAGCCGAACGCGTCGCCCAACCACGGCTGCTCGCCGTAGGCGCTGCTCAGGCTCTGCGCGCCCTCGCCCGGGATACCGCGGAAGACGGGCACGCCGGCGCTGCCCGACTCGATCGGCATGGTGAGGGCGATGCGCTGGTCGAACGCGCCGATGACGAAGGCGCCCTTGCCGAACCGGGAGCAGCCGGTCACGCCGGTCGCGTCGGCGCGCAGGACGCTGCCGCCCGACTGCTCGATGACGTCGATGATCCGGCTGACGCCCCAGGCCCAGGCCATGAGCAGGCCGGTCGGGCTCGACGCGCCGTAGATGGTGTAGAACGCGCCCTGCTTGCTGGTGCGGGGCGTGCCCTCGCGGCCGACCGAGTACGGGTCGTAGCTGATGACGGCGGCGCCGGCGGCCTTGATGGCGGCGGTGTCCGCGCCGAAGCCGCCCACCACCACGACCGCGGGGAACGGTCCGGTGCCGCTGGGCAGGTCGACGCTCGCCGAGAAGCTCGAGCTGCGGCCGTTCTGCAACACGTTCACGGTGATGCCGGTCCGCGAGACGGTCCCGGTGACGCTCGAGGGTTTCGCGGGCTTCTCGCCGTAGACGAACTTCTCGGCGAGCTTCTTGACCAGGGTCCGCTGGCACCGCCAGTCGGCCTTGGTGGTGATGCGGGAGCCGTCGAGGCGCTTGAACGGGTCGGGGAGCCGGGCGTTGGTGGGCAGCGCGCCCGCGTCGGGCAGGGCCGGCACCGGGCAGTCGGCACCCTCGTCCTCGACGCCTGCGGCGGCGGCCTGGGCGGTCGTGGTCCGGGCCAGCACGGTCACCGCGCCGGCGAACGCGAGGGTCACCGCCACCGCCAGGACGACCACCGCTGGGCGGGACGTTCGGTTGATCACCGGACGCTCCTTTCCTGGAAAGTTGCGTCCAGCGTCGAGCAATATTTCGGCGAGTGTCAATGCGGTTGTCGTTTCGAAAACCGTTCTGCGCTGGTCGGATGGCATCGCCCGATGTATGCACGTGAAAACAGGCATTTCGAAGGACGCCGATCCAGCGGTACAACATCCGGAAATGTTTCGAAGTCCGCTTCGGGCGAAATGTCGCACCGGACCGCCGGGCTCGGCGGCGCGTGCAACCATCGATGCATCCCGCGCTATCGCGTGGAACTTCACGGGGGAGTTCTGCCATGCGTGTTCATCGCCCTACCCTCAAACACCTTCTACCGCTGCTCGCCGTCGCCACCCTCGCCGCAGCGCTGCTCGCGGCGCCGCCGGCCGCCGCCGCGGCCGACACGTGCGGCGGCCCACTCACCTTCGGTCAGGTCGCCGTGTGCTCGGCGCTCACCACCGAGCCGGACGTCTTCACCGTCACCACGACCCGCGCCAACGACAAGCTGTTCGTGATGACCAACGGCGGCACCGGCTCGCCAATCGGGTTCACGCTCGCCGACCGGCAGGGCACGGTGCTGTGCTACCTGCACACCGGCGAGTGCCAGCTGGCGAGGGCCGGCACCTACACGATCACGGCCGCGCTCCAGTACGGGGAGAGCGGCAACTACACCATCTCGGTCGAATCCATGCGCACGCCGTCGGCGTGCACGACGCTGCCCGGCACGTTCTTCTCGTTCGCCTCGACCGGCGTGACCGGCACCCTGCCGGAGGGCTCGGCCGGCACCTGCTTCCGGTTCAACCAGCCGGTCGGCAGCGTGCTGCAGCTGTGGGCACCCGCGACCGGGTCGGTCCAGGGGACGATCCTCGACGGGCAGTTCCAGCCGGTCTGCCCGGTGCGCTACGCGACGACCTGCAGGCTGACCACGCCCGGGCCGTACTCGCTCAACCTCTACGACTACTACGGCAACGCCTCGCCGTACACGCTGCGGATGGCCCGCATCTCGAACGCGGCCGGCTGCGCGCCGCTGAGGCTGGCGGCGTTCGGCGACCCGGGCGCCCAGGCCGGCACCGGCAACCTTCCGGCCAACGACGGCGTCGGCTGCCACCGGCTGCGCATGCCGTCCGCCGGGTCGGTCGCGATCCGCATCTTCAACTCGCAGAGCCTGTTCTGGCAGCTGTACGACGACGCGGGCAACCTCGTCTGCGACAGCACCGCCCCGCGGTCGTCGTGCTCCCTGCCGGCCGCCGGCGACTACACGGTCATCACCACCAACCGCGACTGGAACCCGGTCAGCTACCAGATCGCCGCGCCGGCGCTGTTCCGCAACGCGGGCTGCGCGCCCGGCACGAGCCTGTCCTGGGCCCAGGACGCGCTGGTCGTGCACCAGACCTCGGCGATACAGACGAACTGCCAGCCGTTCCACGGCAACGCGGGCGACCGGGTCGTGCTCTACTCGGCGTCCGTCAACTACAACTACGTCTCGTCCTGGCTGGTCGACAGCTCGGGCGCGGCGCTGTGCACGAGCTACAGCCCGGAGGACGGGTGCGTGCTGCCGGCGACCGGCACCTACCGGGTGCTGTCCTTCCTGGCCTACTGGGACTCCGGCAGCACCGACGAGGCCTACAAGCTGCAGGTCCGGCGCCTGTCGCAGCCGGCCGGCTGCCCGGTCGTGCGGCCGGGGGCGTACAACGCGGCCCCCGCCGGCGCGCTCGGCCCGGTCCGCTGCCGCATCCTGAACATCGCGACGCCGGGCACCTACATCGCCCGCCCCTACAGCGCGGACAACACGCTGTCCTACGCGTCGGTGTACGACAGCACGGGCCACCGGATCTGCGACGACAGCGCGTACTGCCAGATCCCGGCGGCCGGGCGGTACACGATGGTGCTCGACGGGCGGGTGCCCAACTCGGTCATCGACAACGACTTTGCCTACGTGACGACGCTGCTGCCGATACAGCCGGCGGGCTGCCCGGCCGTCGCGGACGACGGCGCGGCCTTCCGGGCCGAGTTCACCGCACCCGGCCAGTACCTCTGCCGCCAGCTGCCCGGCGCGGCCGGCACGCGGGTCGTCGAGCTGCAGCCCACGGACGCGACCGGCGCGGCGAACCCGACCGCGATCGTCGTCGACGCGACCGGCGCGTTCGTCTGCGACGGCGGGTGGCAGCTGCGGCAGAGCAGCTGCCAGCTCAACGGCACCGCGCCGTTCTCCGCGGTGCTGACCGAGAGCGGGGGCAACGCACCCGGGGCCTTCACGACCGCCTTCCGCCGCGTCGACGGCCCGCCGGCCTGCACCGAGCTGCCGCGCGGCGCCGACGGCGCGACGGTCCCGGCCGACGCGGACCACTTCGCGTTCTGCTTCACCATCCCGGCCGGCCAGCACGCGTCCCGCGAGACGTTCACCTGGCAGCGCACGGCGGGCGCGGGCCGGGCGGTGCTCTCGGTGTTCGACGCGGGCGGGCTGCGATACTGCGGGCCGACGCCGGCGTACGACGAGCGCACGGTCACCTGCACGCTCCCCGAAGGGCCGGTGACCGTGATCCTGGAGACCGGCGCGGTCACGGGCACCTACCGGCTCACCCACCAGGACGGCACCACGCCGTGACCGGCGGGCGCGCCCGGCCGAACCGAGGGACTCCGGCCGGGCGCGCCCGCAGCTCGTGATCGCCGGGCTGCCCGCCGGCCGGAGCCGGTGGGCGGGGCTTTAGGCGGACGGGGTGCGGAGGCGGGTCGCCTCGGTGTGGAGCCAGGACGCCGGGATCGTCTCGGCGTTGTCGCCCAGGATGGCCGCGGCCTCGTCCAGCGCGGTCGCCGCCGTGTGCGGGTTGCCGTCCGCGGCGGCCGTTGCCGCCTTTGCCAGGGCCTCCGCGGCCGCCGCCTCGGGGGCGCCGGCGATCGACAGGGAGCGGTTCGAGCGCTCCGCCGTGCGTGCGGCGGCGGCGCGGCGGCCGGCCGTCCACTGGGCCCAGGCCGCGTTGAACAGGCAGAGGCCCTCGGTGCGTGGGTTCTCCATGCCCGAGGCGAACTCGCAGCCCGCCTGGAACGCCTCCAGGGCCTCGTCCGGGCGGCCCAGGGCGACGAGTGCCACGCCCTGCACGCTGTAGGCGCCCGCGGTGGCCTCGCCGATGTCGGCGGCGGCGTACGCGGCGACCGCGTTGCGGCCGGCCTCGATCGCCTCCTCCCAGCGTTCGAGCACCTGGAGGGCCAGCGAGCGGGCGTTCCACGAGCGGGCGTAGGTCAGCCGGTCGGCGCCGGCCAGCGCGGCCAGCTCCTCGCCGAGCGCGAGGGCGGCGGCGCCGTCGCCCAGGTAGCTGTACGCCAGGCTGAGCGAGAGCAGCGCGTGCACCTCGGCCTCGGTGTCGCCGAGCTCGCGGGCCAGGTCGCGGGCGCGGGCCAGCGGGGCGACGGACTCGGCCGCGCGGCCGCCCTGCCGCAGGGCGTCGCCCCAGCCGAAGGTCGCGTTGCGTAGCGCGCGGCGGTCGCCCAGGCGGTCCGCCAGGCGGGCCGCCGCGGCGAACAGGCCGATGGCCTCGGTGATCGGGCCGGCGATGAGCCGCACGTGGCCGAAGCCGCCGAAGTGGGCCAGGCGGGCCCGGTCGTCGGTGAGCCGGCCGTCGACGGCCAGGTGCATGGAGACCGCCGCCATGACCGAGCCGTGCCAGGTCAGCCACTCGCTGATCGTGCCGAGGACCAGGGCGGCGGCGTCGAAGTCGCCGGCCCGGACCCGGTGGTCGAACTCGCGGCGCAGCGGCGCCACGTCGTCGAGCGTGCGCCAGGTGTGGCGGGGGAGCGCCTGGCGCGCGTACCAGTCCGCCACCCGCCGCTCCAGTGCCTGCCGGCGCGACGAGGGCATCTCGTCATACGCCAGGTCGGCGTCCATCGGGTGTACCGCGAACGAGCGCGTCGCCCGCTCGACCGCCACCAGGTGGACCCGGACCAGGCGGGACAGCGTCGGGGCGACGTCGAGGTCGGGGGCGATGCCGGCCGCGATCCACTCCAGCGCGTCGCGCTGGGCCGGCGTGCGCAGCACGGCCAGGACGTCGAGCAGCGCACGGCACTCGTGGTCGAGGCGGCGGTGCCGGTCCTGGGCGAGGTTGGCCACCACGTCGCCGCGAAGCGTGAAGTTGGCCAGCACCTCCTGCAGGGTCGGGAGCGTGAGGGTGTCGTCGGCGACGGCGCCGACCAGGAGCTCGAGCGCTCTCGGTACACCATGGACCCGGACGGCGGCATGCAACAGCTCGTCGTCGGAGAGGCCGGCCACGCCGAGCGTGCCGTCGTGGTCGAGCTCGCGCAGCAGGGTCACGGAGTCGCTCTCCGGCAGGCCGCGGATGAGCTCCACCTGCGCGGCGAACCGGCGCACCTCCGGCGGCAGGCGGACCGGGATCTGGGTCGTGACGAGCAGCCGGGGGCTGTGGCGCGAGCGCAGCACGCAGTCGAGGAACGCGGCCGTCTCCGGGTCGTCGAGCGTGCCGTCGTCCTGGAGGCGGTCCTCGAAGTTGTCGAGCAGGATCACGAACAGCTGGCCCTCCATGGCGCCGAACAGCTCGCCGATCTTGTCGCCCACCGGCCGGCTGCTCGCCCACACCTCCAGCAGCCGCGGCTCGTGGTCGGGGCCGAGCAGGCGGGCACAATCGTGGTACACGCGCTCCAGGGAGATGCCGGACGTGCGGGTGCTGAGGTTGATCAGCGCGGCCGGCGGCTCGGCCTCCACGTGCCCAGGCCAGCGGCCCCGCTCCAGCAGGTCCATGACCTTGGCGGCCATCGCGCTCTTGCCGATCCCGCGCCGCCCCACGATGCTCACCATCCGGATCGCCGGATCGGACAGCCGCCGGCCGATCTCGGCCAGCTCGTGGGTGCGGTTCTTGAACAGCTCGATGCCGTACGCGACCGGGAGGCCGATCACCTTCGCCACATCCACCACCCCGGATGCAAGACTAGCGAGGATGGTCAATCGGCTGCGTACCCTCCTGCGCGACCGCGGGCTCCTCGGCTCGGCGCTCACCACGATCGTGGGCGCCGGCATGATCACCGCGGCGTGGGCGCTCAGCGGCGCCTCGTTCCTGCCCGACGTCCTGCTCCAGGTCGGCTCGTCGCTGGTCCTGGTCATCCCGCTGGTGCAGATCGGCTGGATGATCGAGAGCCGGCTGCGCCGCGCCGAGCAGCGCACCGCGTCGATGGCCGACCAGCTGGCCGGCGTCCGCGAGGCCGTGTCCCGTCTGGACCAGGTCGGCACCGCCACGCGAGCGCTCATCGAGTCGTCCCGCGAGTCGTGGGACGCGCTGCTCGCCGCGGTCACGGAGGCCCCGACCCAGCAGAACGTGGCCCGGCTGGTCGAGCGCGCCACGTCGGCGGGCCTCCTGGCCCCGTCCGGGCTCCGCGTGCGGTTCCCGGGCACCGAGCTGCGGCTGCGGTACCGGCTCGACGAGGATCTTGTTCTGACGCTCGAACGTGTCGACGGTTCGCCGGTGCACCAGCTCACCTGGTCGCCGGGCACCGCGCCCGAGGTCATCGCGCGGGACCTGGCGGAGACGGCGGTGGTGCTCCGGCTGTACCCCGGCGACACCGAGTTCGACGCCTCCGCGCTGCTCGGCGACCTGGTGGCGGCGGTCCGCCACGGCGTGACGGCCCGCCACGGCGAGCACCCGTTCCGCCTGGGGGCGCTGGTCGAGATCCCGGGCCGGCAGTGGGCGATCGCCGAGGACGGCCTGTACTGCCTGGAGCGCGACTACCGGATCCCGCTCGCCCGCACGGGCACGGGCGAGGACTGGCGCACCCACATGCTCACGAAGTCGTGGGTGGACCGCGACGACTTCCTGACGGCGTGGGGGATCGCGTTCCCGCCGGGCGGCCGCTGACGCCTTGCTTCACGACACCATCTGCTGCGACTCCAGCTCGGTCAGCGTGACGGTGCACAGGCCACCCCGCTCGGCCTTCACGCTCGTGACTGTGAGCTGCGTGCCGGGGGCGAGGATGAACTCCTCCTCCCCGGTGAACGCGGAGAAGCTGCGGATGCCCACCGCGCGGGCCGGGCGCACCTCGAACAGCGTGCGCTTGCCGCGGCTGCCGAGGAACGCCTGGGCCACGCCGAGCTTCGACGTGCACGACGAGACGCCCCACCAGGTGATGGTCTGGCCGAGCGGGTACTGCGCGCGCAGGTCGAGCGCCACGCCGCGCCACAGCGGCTCCTTGCGGGCGGGCAGGCGCGACACGGCGGAGAAGAGGAGCCGCAGGTACGGCAGGTAGGGCGCGAGCCGGCCGCGGTCGGGATGGCGCAGGGTGGCGTTGATCTGCCGGTAGAACGCCGACTCGCACGTGTAGAGGTACAGCGCGGCGGCCTCGTCGGCGGTGAGGCCGGCGCCGGTCGCCTGGAGGCCGAACTGGTGCGACGTCTCGACGTGCCAGTCGAGGCCCGACAGCACCTTGGCGGCCGGCGCGACGGCCTCGCGGAAGTCCATGAGCGGCGTGGCGAAGACGCCGGTGATCGCCGGCAGGGCCAGGCCCTCGTCCTTGACGCTGGCCAGCCGCTCCAGGTACAGCTTGTGCAGCTCCATCGTGGACGCGATGAACGCGCCCATGCGGTCGGCCGTCGCCGTCTGCTGCGCGTTCCAGCCCGTGCTCGGCAGCCAGTCGACCTCGTCCACGCCGAGGCCGGCCAGCGCCGCGTTCACCTGGCCGAAGTGGTCGCCGTCGCAGAAGATGTCGCCCTGCGCCGCCGGGTTGCAGTGGTCGATGTGGCGTACCTCGACCCCGGGGTACTTCCGCTGCAGCCGCTGGACGAGGGACTTGAGGTTGCGGGCGTGCGCGCCCCACCACGCGAACACGACACCGCGGTCCTGCTCGTCCTCGGCCTCCTGCTTGGCCCGCAGGATCTCCTCGATGAGCCGCTCGACCACCGGCCGCCAGAACGCCGTGTGCTGGTCGGTGCCGAGCGCGCCGTCGGCGCTCGCGGTGAGCGAGGCGTTGAGCAGCAGCACGCCCTGGGTGAGCATCGCCTGGAACCACTCGGGCGGCTGCACCGTGTCGTGCTGCTTGAGCAGCGCCCGGATGTCGGCGATCGGGGTCTTCTTCGGGATGTCGTGCTTCCACATCGCCGCGGCCTTGATGATGC
Organism: Dactylosporangium sp. NPDC005572; assembly: GCF_040605515.1. NCBI lineage: Bacteria > Bacillati > Actinomycetota > Actinomycetes > Micromonosporales > Micromonosporaceae > Dactylosporangium > Dactylosporangium sp. NPDC005572. The sequence goes on from NZ_JBEXCY010000174.1 coordinate 17,724, forward strand.
AGCGAATGCTGACCGTCTTGCCGAACTGGCTGTCGGCCCAGTTGTGGAACGTGTTGTCGAACATGGCGATGCCGGTGGCGCTCTCCGGCCGCGGGTACGGGTTCTGGCCGAAGACCACCACCTTCCACTTGTGCGGCGGGTGCGGCTTGAGCGCCTGGAAGGTCAGCTCCCGCACCGGCACGACCTGCGGGCTGCGGCCCGGCCCGATGAACGTCTCGGCGCCGGGCTGCGCCTCGATGGCCGGCCGCAGCAGCGGCAGCCACGGCTCACCGCCACCGGTGAACAGCTCGTTGAGGGCCAACGGGTCGGTGCTGTCGCTCGTCATCTCGGCGGCTCCGTGGGGGTCGGCGGGCGGTCTGCGGGCCGATCATATGAGGCCTTTGCACGGCCTTGTATGTTCGTGAGCCATGACTGTCGATCACCAGCCCCTCCGCGTCGTCCTCTGCGACGTCAACGCGAAGGTCGTGCAGGCCTGGCTCTCCGCCTTCGCCGACGCCACGGACGTGCAGATCACCAAGGGCTCGATCCTCGACCAGCAGGTCGACGCCTGGGTCAGCCCGACGAACTCCCACGGCCGGATGGACGGCGGCGTCGACGCCGTCATCAAGCGCCACCTCGGCGCCGGCATCCAGATGCGCGTGCAGAAGGCGATCCGCGCGCAGTTCGGCACCGCGCTGCCGATCGGCAGCGCGGTGTGCGTGGCGTCGGGCGCGGCGAACCCGCGGTACGTCATCTCGACGCCGACCATGAACGCGTCGGTCGAGGACGTGAGCGAGACGTTGAACGTCGCCCTCGCCTGCGCCGCCGCCTTCCAGGCCATCCACATGCAGAACGACCGGGAGCCCGGCAGCATCCGCTCGGTGGCCCTGGTGGGCATGGGCGCCGCGACGGGCAGCGTGCCGCCCCAGGTCTGCGCCAACCTGATGTGGGCGGGCCACGCCCTCTTCCAGGACTACGCGTTCCGCGACTACGACGACCTGCGCGCCACCCTCGTGGGGCAGCTCGCCGACATCGAGTCCCGCCCGCAGACCGAGCGGGTCCGCATCACGCCCCCGGCGAACCGCCGCTAGGTCAACCGGTTACAGGGAGCCCGCCAGGGAGCGGACGTGGCGGGCGTCCGTGCCGCAGCAGCCGCCGAACACGGTCAGCCACGGCAGGGCGTCGCGCAGGCCGCGGTGCAGCGGACCGAACCCGGCCGGGTCGCCGGCGTCGAGCTCCGGCGCCTCGTCGAGCTCGGCGTGGCTGAGGCGGGAGGCGTTGGAGCGCAGGCCGCGGATGCGGTGCGTCCAGGCGGCCTGCGGGTCCAGCGCATGCGCGTAGTGGTCGGGGTGGGCGCAGTTGAGCATGTAGTACGCCGGGTACCCGTCGGTCGCCTCGTCCACGCGGGCGACCGCCTCGGCCAGCGGCGTGCCGACCGGGAGCGTGCCGTCGGTCTCCACCGTGAAGGAGATGACCGCCGGCAGCCCCGCGTTCCGCGCCGCGCGGGCGACGCCGATCGCCTCCTCGGGGTACCCCATCGTGATCGCGGTGACGAGGTCGGCGCCCGTCCCGGCGAAGGTCCCGATCTGCACGCCGTGGTATTCGGTGGCGGCGTCGGCGTCCATCAGCTGCTCCGGGCGGTAGCCGTCGCTGCGCGGGCCGACGCAGCCGCTCACCACGACCGGCCGGCCGGTCGGCTGCTCGTCGCGCAGCCGCAGGAGCTGCTCGACCGCCTGCCGGTTGGCCCGGGCCAGGCCGTCGGCGTCGTAGCCGACCTTCGCCGCCCAGTCCGGGTTGGCCCGCCAGGTCGCCGACTCCAGCACCAGGCCGGTGCCGGCCTCCGCGGCGACCGCCAGGTACTCGCGGAAGTACCCGTCGAGCAGCCGCGTGCCGTCCTCGGTGGACAGCAGCGTGAAGGCCGCGAACTCGGGCAGCTCGGCGCCCTTGTTGAAGATGAGGTCGGTCTCGATGCCGCCGTCGGCCAGGAACACGTCCGGGCCGAGCTGCGGAAGGTCGTGGGTCACGGTGTCGCTCCAAGCGGTCGCAGTGCGGTCGGGTCGAGGTCGCGGACGCTGCCGCGGCCCAGTTGGGTGAGGATGTTGCGGGTCTCGTCGCGCAGCAGCCGCAGTACGGCCGCAACGCCGTCCTCACCGTCAGCGGCGAGCCCGTAGACGGCGGCGCGGCCCAGGACCACCACGTCGGCGCCCAGCGCGAGCGCCTTCACGACGTCGGCCCCGCGGCGGATGCCGCTGTCGAAGGCGATCGGCGTCGCGGCGCCCACCGCCGCCCGCACCTCGGGCAGCGCGTCGAGCGCGGCGGGCGTGCCGTCGAGCTGGCGGCCGCCGTGGTTGGACACGCCGATCGCGGCGGCGCCGGCGTCGAGCGCGCGGTGCGCGTCCTCGGCGCTCAGCACGCCCTTGGCCAGCCAGGGCAGCTCGGTGCGGGCCAGCAGCCGGCCGAGCCGGTCCCAGGTCCATGCCTGATTGTTCCCGAACAGCCGGCCGAACGGGTCCGGCTCGCCGGGGTAGTTGCCGCCGACGACGCCGGCCGGGGGCGTGTAGCGGTTGCGCAGGTTCCGCTCCCGCCAGCCGGCCGTGGGGCAGTCGCCGGTGACGACGAGGGCGCGGTACCCGGCCCGCTCGTACCGCTCGACCATCCGCAGGAAGTCGGCGTCGGAGCCGACGGGGTGCAGCTGGCCGAAGACCACCGCCTCCGGCGCCTCGCCGCGCAGCGTCTCCAGCGCGAACGAGCTCGCCTCCGGCGCCATGGCGGCGATGCCGGCCTTGGCGCAGGCCCGCGCGACGGCCAGCTGGCCGTCGGGGTGGAAGAGCCGGTCGGCGCCGACTGGGCCGGTCAGCACCGGGAAGTCGAGCTCGACGCCGAGGAAGGTGGTGCGCAGGTCGGGCGTCGCCGCCCCGGTGAGCAGCCGCGGGCGGAACGTCCACTCGCCGAACGCGGCCGTGTTGCGGCGCAGCGTCCATTCGTCGCCGGCGCCGCCCTCGAGGTAGTCGCGGGCCTCCGCCGTGAGGGCCGCCAGTCCGGCGGCCGTGATCTGTCCGATCGTGTCCACGTGCGGGGTGCACGGCCCGGGCCGCCGGCCGGTTCGAATGTGACGTTTCCCGGACAGCGTTTCGCGATCATCCGTCGGGGTACGGCGGTGATCATGGATACGAACAACGACGTGAACGAGGTGCCGGAGCCGGACGAGGACTGGCTGGTCCTGGAGAGCGACCCCATCCCCGCCGGCCCGCACGCGGACCGCCGGTTCGTCCTCTAGCGAGCCCCCGGTCCGGGCAGCACGTCCACGTCGGTGGCGTGCATCGGGCCGCCGCAGGCCGAGCAGACCGGCTCGACGTGCGCGACGTTGCCGCACGCCCGGTGGCGGTACAGCACCGGCGGCCCCGCCTCGCCGGCCGTCCAGCGGTCGCCCCAGCGCACCATGACCATGAGCAGGTCGCACAGTTCCGCGCCCTTCCCGGTGAGCACGTACTCGTGGCGCACCGGCCGGCTGGAGTACTCCCGCCGGTCCAGGATGCCCTGCTCGACCAGCCAGGCCAGGCGCTGGGTGAGCACCTTGCGGGAGATGCCGAGGTCGCGCTGGAGCTGGTCGAAGCGGTTGATGCCCACGTAGACGTCCCGCAGGATCAGCGGCGACCACGGCTCCCCGATGACGTCGAGGGTCCGGGCGATCGAGCACGCCATGCCGGCGAACTGGGTGCGCTGCATGGTTCCCGATGATAGTTCCCTCAGGAGACTCATTGGTGTAGCGTCGGTCTCCTGAGGGAACTTTCTTGATGGAGGTGTACATCATGAGCAGGCCACAGGTCGTGACCGCGGACGAGTGGCGGGCCGCCCGGGACGCGTTGCTCGCCCGGGAGAAGGAGCTCACGCACGCGCTCGACGAGCTCGCCGCCCGGCGGCGCCGGCTGCCGATGGTCCACCTGGCCAAGCCGTACCGCTTCATCGCACCCGACGGCGCCACGGCGGGCCTGGTGGACCTGTTCGCCGGCGCCCGGCAGCTCGTCACGTACCACCACATGCTCGAACCGGGCCAGGATTACGTCTGCCGCGGCTGCGCCACGTTCACCGACAACCTCCCCGAGCACGCCCAGGAGCACCTGCGGGCCCGCGACACCCGGCTGATCCTGATGTCCCGCGCGCCGCAGGCCGAGATCCAGACGCTGCGGCAGCGGATGGGCTGGCCGCTGCCGTGGTACTCGTCGTACGGCAGCGACTACAACGACGACCTGGCCCTGGGCGGTGGCTTCGGCCTGAGCGTCCTGCTGCGCGACGGCGACGAGGTCTTCCTGACGTACTTCACGACGGCCCGCGGCGTCGACCGCCTGCGGCCGGACTTCAACCTGCTCGACCTGACCCCGTACGGCCGGCAGGAGACCTGGGAGGACTCGCCGGAGGGCTGGCCGCAGACCCCGACGATGCAGTGGCTGCGCCCGCACGACGAGTACGGGGTGTGGTGATGAGCCCGCTTCCCGAGGGCGTGATCCGCCTGGTCGACGGCGTCAACTACGCCCACATCGCGACGGTGCTCCCGTCCGGCGCCCCGCACTCGGTCCCGGTCTGGATCGACCGCGAGGGCGACCGCCTGGCGGTCCTCACGTCGCTGGGCTCCCGCAAGGCCCGCAACCTGACCCGCGACCCCCGGGTGGCGATCTCCATCGTCGACCACGACCGTCCACAGGCGACGGCCCTGATCCGGGGCCGCCTGACGACGGTCCTGGACGGCGACGAGGGCTGGAAGGTCATCGACCGTATCGCGGCGAAGTACACGGGCGGCCCGTACCCGCTGCGCACGGACCGCGTGGTCCTGCTCTTCGAGGCCGACCGCGCCGACGCCTACGACTTCGGCTAGGGCAGCGTCATCGCACGAGGCTACTGGCCGGGGCGCGGCCTCCCGGCTGGAAGGGCGATCCACATCGGACGGTCCATGATCAAGGGAAACATCTGGCTGTCATAACGACCAGATGTTTCCCACGATCATGCGGCGGGGCCCAGGTGCCGCCCGACCCGACGAGCCGGGCAACACCCGATGAGCCATGGACCCGAGCCACGGGTTGACTTTTAGTTAAGTTTATTTATCGTTGTGCCTCAATGGGACCTCTGCTGCTCACCCTGGAGGCAGTGATGGCACTTCGAAGGCTCGTCCTGGCCGCCGCCGCGGTGCTCGCGACCGTCGGCGGCGTCGCCGTGGTCACGGCGCCCGCGCAGGCGGCGGGGGCGCTCACCGCCACGCTCACGTACGACTCCGACTGGGGCTCCGGCTACCAGGCGAAGTACACGATCACCAACGGCACGGCCGCCACCGTGTCGGCCTGGAAGGTCGAGTTCGACCTGCCCACGGGCTCCGCCCTGGGCAGCTACTGGGACGCGCTCATGAGCCAGTCCGCCCAGCATGTCACCGCGAACAACCGCACGTACAACGGCACCCTCGCCCCCGGCGCCTCGACGACCTTCGGGTTCCTGGTGAGCGGCGCCGGCAAGCCGGCCAACTGCAAGATCAACGGTGGCAGCTGCGCCGGCGTCGTGGACACGCAGGCGCCCACGGTGCCCGGGAGCCTCCGGGTCACCGGCACCACCTCGTCCAGCGTCAGCCTCGCCTGGAACGCGTCGACCGACAACGTCGGCGTCACCGCGTACGACGTCTACCGCGGCGGCGCGCTGGCGGCGACGGTGACCGGCACCAGCGGTACCGTGGCCGGCCTTGCACCGTCGACGGCCTACACGTTCACCGTGAAGGCGCGCGACGCGGCCGGCAACGCCTCCGGCGCGAGCAACCAGGTCAGCGCCACCACCAACGCCGGCAACCCGGGCAACCCGGGCGCCGCGCTCCCCGTCGCGCCGTACGTCGACATGGGCGCCTGGCCGACGCCGAGCCTGACCGACATGGCCACCGCCGGGAACCTCAAGAACTTCACGCTCGCGTTCGTCAACAGCGCCGGCTGCAAGGCGTCCTGGTTCAACGCGTACGACCCGCGCGCCGCCTGGGCCCGCGACCAGATCGACGCGATCCGCGCCCGGGGCGGCGACGTGAAGATCTCCTTCGGCGGGGCCAGCGGCATCGAGCTCGCCCAGGCCTGCTCGACCCCGGCCGCGGTGGCCGCCGAGTACCAGGCGGTCGTCGATGCCTATGCGCTGAAGTACATCGATCTCGACATCGAGGGCGCCGCGGTCGCCGACCCGACCTCGGTCAACCGCCGCTCGCAGGCGCTCGCCCTGCTCCAGGCGGCCCGCCCCGACGTGAAGATCTCGCTGACCCTGCCGGTGCTCCCGGAGGGCCTCACCGCCGACGGCGTCAACGTGGTCCGCGCGGCCCGCGACGCGGGCGTCAACCTCGACCTGGTCAACGTCATGGCGATGGACTACCAGCGGGCGAGCGGCGACTACGGCAACTTCGCCGTGCAGGCCGCCCAGTCGACGTTCAACCAGCTCAAGGGCCTGTACCCGGCCAAGACCGACGCCCAGCTCTGGCGGATGGTCGGCGTCACCCCGATGCTCGGCAAGAACGACGACGGCGGCACGTACGACCAGAACGACGCCCGCCAGCTGGTCGCCTTCGCCCAGACCAACCACCTGGGCATGCTGTCCTTCTGGGAGGAGACCCGCGACCGCAACGCCTGCACCGGCGCGCTCTACATGTGCACGAACGTCCCCCAGCAGCCGTACGAGTTCAGCCGCATCTTCGCGGCGTACACGGGCTGAACCGGGAAGGGGGCTCGGGTCCGTGCAAGGCACGACCGTCGCTCCCGCCAGACAACGCTCGTGCCGCCGGGGCCGGAACTTACCGGCGTCACCATCGGAACGGCTGGGATGTCGCCGCGACGGTCAG
>NZ_JBEXCY010000175.1:0-24461 GCF_040605515.1 Dactylosporangium sp. NPDC005572
CCTGGGTGACGTTGACAACCGACTTGATGCCGACCAGCTTGGCGAGGTACGGGCCGGCACCGAACGCCGCGAACAGCGAGCCGTCGTAGGCGTAGCAGGTCGCGCAGGTGATCTCGGCGTCCGACAGCGCCATCGGCCCGATGTTCGGGATGGTCCTCAGGCTGGGCAGGACGGACTGGATGGCGTAGGTGCTCTCCAGGCCGACGATGGCAATGTCGTCGCTGCTTTCGGCCTTGCGGGCGCAGGCGGCGGCCTGGTTCGGGTCGTTCTTCTCGTTGCAGTAGTCGATCTCGATCTGGCGGCCCTTGACGCCGCCTTCTGCGTTGATCGCTCGGGCGGCGGCGCGCGCCCCGGACAGCATCTCGTCCCAGTTGGCGTTGGACGTGCCGGTGGCCAGGATGACCGAGATCTTGATCGGATCGGCGTTGTCGGCGGCGGAATCGCCGGAGTTGCACGCGGTGAGCGCGGCGGCGATCAGGATTGCGGTGCCTGCCGCCTTCCAAGCTCGTATTCGCTTCATGCGGACTCCTCGCATCGTAGCTATGGCTGCTGGTTTCGTTCGCATGTCCCCGCTGCCGATCTCGGGACTCCGCTCACGGCGCCCGTTCTGGCGGCGGCGAGCCGCTCTGGGCCGGTTCGGGCGGGGACTTGGTGGGGCTGTGATCTGAGCAACAGCCTATTGCACGATGACACTTCTGTCGAGACATTGTGCCATAATCCAGCCGTGCTGCGGTCGCGCTGTCAGGACGGCTGCGATGCTGGCTCGGGTCGGGCCAGAACATCCGCCGTGGCGACCGCTGGATCCGCTTTCTCGGGTTGGCCGAGGTAGGCGGCGAGGACCGCAGGGTGCGTCCGCACCTCGGCGGGTGCGCCGGCCGCGATCTGCCTGCCGAAGTCGAGCACGACGATGTGGTCGCAGGTATCCAGCAGCATCTGCACATCGTGCTCGATGAGCAGGACACCGATGCCCCAAGTCTCCGCCAGTCGGCGAATCAGCCGACCGAGCTCTGCGCTCTCGTTCTCGTCGAGGCCGGAGCCCGGCTCATCCAGCAGGACCACCGACGGGTGTGCCGCGATCGCGCGGGCGATGGCGACGAGTCGTCGGCGGCCAAATGGCAGTTCGGTGGGCTTCTTGTCGAGGTCCTCGAGGAGGCCCAACTCTCGAATTGCGGCTCGCGCCTCCGACGGCAGCGGCCGACGGAAGTGCCAGAGCAGATCGGTCACGTATGCCCAGCCCGACCGCGAGTCGGCCGCGGCGAGGAGGTTGTCGCGCACTGAAATGTCGTCAAAGAGCTCCAGTGACTGGAACGATCGGGACAGGCCAGCGCGGGTTCTTCGGAAGGCGGGGAATCGGCTGATGTCCTCTCCGGCGAAGCGCACCGTGCCGCCGGTGGGTCTGACGAAACCGGAAACAGCGTCGATCAGCGTGGTCTTGCCAGCTCCGTTCGGACCCATCAGGCCGACGACCTGACCGGGTTCGACATCGAGTGAAACGCTGTCAAGCGCGAGCACACCGCCGAATCGCACACTCAGACCGCGGACCTGGAGCGCTCGCGGCGCGACGCGCGACGGGGTAAGGGGCGGTAGTGCGGCGGGCTCGGCGACGGGTTGTGCCTTGGTGCGGCCCCGGCGCAGGCGCTTGGTGAGCGAACGCAGCTGATGTACCGTGACGCCCGCCTGGCCGTCGGGCTGGGTGAGCAGGATCTGTAGTAACACCAGGCCGCCGATGAGCGCGACCCACCTGTCAATGGCGGCGAACTGGTTGCCGATCACCGTTCCCAGCCCACCGTTCTGCAGCATGCCACCGAACAGCGGCCCAATCAGATATCCGACGCCGCCGGCGACGGCAAGCCCGACCGTCTGGATCGACTCGATCGGCGTATACCCCGTGCCGACCACGAGCGTCGGAGCCTGGAACGCCAGCAGCGCGCCGCCGAGCCCGGCAATGCCGGCGGATAGGGCAAATGCGTAGATCTTCGTCGCCGTGACGTTGACGCCGAGCGCTGCGGCGGCCCGCTCGTTCGCCCGCACGGATATCAGCCTGCGGCCAGCTTGGCCACGGCGCAGGTTGCCTAACGCGAAGGCGACCACTGCGAAGCAGGCGATGGCGAACAGGGTGTAATTCTGCGGGCTCAGGATCGGGTCAAGACTGATCCCGAAGACCTCGGGTGTGCCGGTACTCAGCCCGCCGTAGCCGCCGGAAAGCGCTGGGTTGCTGAAGATGACGGACTGCACGGCCAACCCGAGGCCCAGAGTGATGACCGCCAGGTTCACCCCGCGAGTTCGAAGGGCCGGCAGTGCGAACACGACACCGCAGGCAGCGGCGCCGAGCACACCAATGACCAGTGCAAGCGTGAACGGCCAATGCAGGACGCCGATGCCGATCCGCGCGGCGAACAGCGCGCCAAGCCCAGCAAGGGCGTACTGGGCCAGCGAAAGCTGCCCGGTGAAGCCGGTCAGGACGACGACCGAGAGCATCACGATGCCGGCCATGACCGAGATACCGACGCCGACGTTGACCGCAGGCGAGAAGACCGCCAGCACCAGGAAGGTCACCACCGCCAGCACAGGGACGAGAACTCGCGCACGGACGACGCCGGTGCCCAGCGACGGCAGCCGGTCGATGATGGACCCGCGGACCGGTAGTCCGCGGCCGCGAAACACCAGCACCGCGAGGATGATCAGGAACGGCACCGCGTCCTGCGCGCCGGGCTGGTGGTAGATGCTGTCGAGCGGGCCGATCAGGAGGCTGCGCACCACGCCGATGAACAGCCCGGCGAGCATCGCGATCGGGAACGACCGGAAGCTGGCCATCAGCGCGGCGGCCATCGCCGAGATGACCGCCATGGTCAGCACGTTGATGTCCAGGCTGGCGTACGGGGTGATCAGGATTCCGGCCGCCGAGGCCAGCGCACCACCCATGGCCCAGTTCGCGGTCGCGAGCAGGTCCGGTGACCAACCCAGCGCCGACGCGGCTCGCTGGTTCTCGGCTGCGGCGCGGGTGGCGACTCCGATCATCGTGAAGCGGCTGTAGCCGTACAGCACGGCGGTAGCGATGAGCGCGATGGCGACCAGGATTAGCCGGTCGGCCGAGATCGTGAGGCCGGAGGCGACGTGGAATGCCTTGCTGGGGAAAACCGGCAAGACCGGAACGGACGCGCTGCCCCAGACGAGTGTTGCCGATGCCTGCAGCACGATCAGGATGCCGAGCGTCGCGATGATCCGGATGATGGGTGCGGCGTTGCGCAGCGGCCGCATGATGAGCGGATGCACCAGACCGGCGATGACCGTCACGAGCGCAACGGTGATGAGGAAGGACGGCAGTACGCCCAGGCGCGCATGGTCGCGTAGCTCGACGTTGAAAATGTACGCCGCCAACATGGCGAAGCCGCCGTGGCTGAAGTTGACGATGCCGGATCCCCGATAGATCAGCAGGATCCCCTGTGCCAGGAGTGCATATGCTGCGCCGGAGCCCAGACCCAGGATGCTGTACTGAAGCCAGGTCATGCTTCCACCTCCGACTGCGATGCCGGCGACACCGGCGCGTCCGGTGCCGCGTCCTGTGCGGCAGCTTTGAGATAGCTCGCCCGGATGTCGGCCTGCCGGGCGCGCAGCTCGGCGGCTGACCCCTCGATGTCCACCATGCCGCGGCGCATCACAATGGCCCGGTCCGCCAGGCTCAGGATCTTGGTGACGTGCTGCTCGACCAGCAGCACGCCGACGCCGGTGTCAGCGGCGCTGCGAACCGCGCCGAGCAGGCGTTCCACGGCGAGCGGAGCGAGTCCCAACGAGAGCTCGTCGACGAACAGCAGTCGCGGGCGGCGGCTGAGCGCACGCGCCAGGGTGAGCATCTGCTGTTCGCCGCCGGACAGCAATCCCGCGGTGATCCGCAGCCGGTGTTTCAGTTCGGGGAACAGCGTGAGCGCGTAGTCGATGTCGCCTCGGCCGACACGAAGATTCTCCGCAGTGGTGAGCTGCATGAACACCGACCGATCCTCGGTCACGAACGCCAGCCCGTGCTGTGCCCGCCGGTGCATCCGGCGGGCCTTCGCCGAGCCGTCGAAGGCGATAGTTCCGCCGAGGGCGGGAAGCTCACCAGCTAAGGTGAGCAGGGTAGTGGTCTTGCCGGCGCCGTTGGGCCCGAGCAGCGCGACGATCTCGCCGGCAGCGACGGACAGGTTCAGGCCGCGGACGACCGGCAGCGAACCGTATCCGGCTTGGAGGTCCTTGACCTCTATCAGTGCACTCACATCGAACCTCGCTCGAAGACGTCATGGGGTGTTGCGGTCAAGCACCGCAGGCGTCGGCAGGCCTGGGGCAGCGTTGAGAGAGAGCAGTTCGGCAATCGTTCCGCCGAGCACGGCGGCCTCGTCGGCGGGTTCGAGGCCGAGCGCTCGGACGGCGGCGATCTCGGCTGCGGGATCGGTCATCGGCCAGTCCGAGCCAAAGACCACCCGGCGAGCGCCGTGACGGCCGATCATGGCCCGGGCCTCGGCCAGATCGAGGCCCGACAGCTCGGGCGGCCAGGAAGTCTCGATGAACGCCGTCGAGCCGATGATGCTCTGCCGCGCCTCGGTGAGGCGGTGGTAGCCACCGAAGTGGCAAGCGATCAGCCGGAGCGAAGGCACCCGGTCAAGGAGACTTCGCAACGCCTCCGGCGCGCCACGTTCGTTGTCTGCATCGCTTCCACCGGCTCCGGCGTGCGCCAACACCGGAAGTCCGGCCTCGGCAAGTGCACACATCAACTCGACGACGCGCGGATCGCGGAAGGAAAGTTGCTGGAACAACGGGTGTAGCTTCACACCGACGATCCCGTTCGTCTGGAGGCTGGCCAGGTTCGTCTCAACGCTGACCTCGGGGTGAACGGTGCCGAACGGGATGAACCGCTGCCGGTCGAGGGCCCCGATGAATTCGTTCGTGCGGGCCAGCGCGCGAGCTTCGGCAGCCACACCCAGGCAGACCGCCATGTCGATACCCGCCCCGTCGAGCGTTCTCAGCAGTCCTGCGACGGTCCCGTCATGCCGGGCAGCCAAGCCTGCTGGCCGTCCGGCCAGGACACGGGCGGCGATCGCATCCGGCCAGACATGGCAATGCGCGTCAATGATCATGATTTGCCCTTCACCAGTTGTCGGGCCAGCGACTGAAGAATTACCTCAGTGGCGCCCTCGTAGATGCGCATCGGGCGTGCTTCGCGATACAGGCGCTCGATCTTGCTGCCGCGGACCAGCCCGAACCGGCCGGCCAGCTGCACCGCGCGATCGGTGACGTGTCCGGCGACCTCGGTCGCGGCGACCTTCGCCATCGACGACAGGCGCAACGCCGCAGACGGATCCCGGGCCGCCGCCGCGGCGGCCCGGTAGGTGAGGCTGCGCGCCAGCTCAATGTCGATCCAGGACTGGGCGAGGACCGACTGGACCGCGCCGAGGTCAGCCAGCGGGGCTCCGAACTGCTGCCGGGATGTGGTGTGCCGAACCGCCTCGTTCAGTGCGGCCTGTGCGACACCGACAGCGGCGCCAGCGACCGACACCCGAAACCCGGCCAGCGTCTCGAGCATCAGCCGGAGTCCCTGTCCCGGCGCGCCGATGCGATGCGTCAGCGGAACCCGGACGTCAGCAAGGAGGACATCACCGAGCACATGTGGGGCAATGATCTGGTATGCCTTCTCGACGCTCAGGCCAGGCGTGTCGGCGGGTACGAGCACCGCAGAGTATCCGTCCGCCTCGCGCGCCAGGATGGTGTAGATGTCCGCGTCCCCAGCGTTGGTGATGAACGACTTGCGGCCGTGCAGGACGAGATCGTCGCCGTCGACAACGACCTGTGTGGTGATGGCACGCAGGTCGGACCCTACGTGGGGCTCGGTCAGGGCGAGCGCCGCGACCGCGGAGAGGGCTCCGACCCTCGGCAGCCAGTGTTGCTGCACCTGCGGGTGGCCGGCCAGTCCGAGGGCGTAGCTCCCGATCCCCTGCATCGCGAACAGCGAGTCAAGATGTGCACTGGTGGCGGCCAGTACCTCACGAACGATGGTGATCGCGAGTGGATCGATGCGCTCGTACCGACCTCCGAAACGGTGCGGGACCATGAGCGAACACAGGCCGCTGTCGCGCAGTAGGGCGCGTATGCGGGGCTCGACGACGTCGCCCTCGTCAGCGACGGCGGCCAACGGTGCCGCCCTGTCGGCCAGCGCCTGCGCGCAGGCCTGCAACTCGCGATGTGCCGTGGTCAGGTCGTACAGATCGGGATCGGCTTGCTGCGCTGTCATGGCTGGCCTCCGTCGACGGTGAGGAGCGCCCCCGTGGTGAAGCTGGAGGCCGCGGATGCCAGGTACAGCGCCGTGCCGACGACTTCGTCCGGATGGCCGCCACGGCCCAGCGCGAATTGCCTGGCGCGTGCTGCGAAGGCCTCCTGGTCCCAGTGCTTGCTGATGTCGGTCAGGAAGGTGCCGCAGACGATGGCGTTGCATCGCACGGTCGGACCGAACGTCTGTGCCAGGCCGAGCGTGAGATTGTTCAGACCAGCTTTGGCCAGAGCGTAGGGAACCAGCTCCGGACGCGGGCGCGATGACACCGTGCTGGAGATGTTGACAATCGATCCACCCCGGTCGGTTGCCATCCGGCTGCCGGCGATCGCTGACAGCCGGAACGGGCCTTTGAGGTTGACAGCCATGATCTTGTCGAACAGCGCTTCGGAGACCGTGTCTATGGAGTCGTAGCGTGGAGACATCCCGGCGTTGTTCACCAGGACGTCCAAGTGCCCAAAACGATCGTAGGTCGCGTCGATCAAACCGTCGAGTTCGTGCCAGTGGCCGACGTTGATCGGATAGGCGAGGGTCGGCCGGCCGGTCTCGGCCCGGATGCGATCGGCGGCCTCGATGCAGGCATCCTTCTTGCGGCTGGCCACCACGACGCCGGCACCGGCCCGGGCCAGTCCGTGGGCGATGGCATACCCGAGCCCCCGGGTTGCGCCGGTGACCACAGCGACCCGATCTGAAAGGTCGAACAACGCCGCGAATGAGTCCAACGCCTGCCTCCTGCTGCTTGCGCTGTCGGGAGATACTGCGCACGGGGTCTTGACACACATACACTAGAACTGTGTTGTTGTGTCACGCAACAGTAACGTGGTCGATACACGCGGACCGGCGCACCTGGCCCGTCGACCACGCGACGGAACCCGACAACGAGATGGAGAACTGGATGGAACTGACAGGACGTCGAATCATCGTCACTGGCGGTGCTCAGGGCATCGGCGGCACGCTCGTCACGGCGTACGCTCGGGCCGGAGCCATCGTCGGCGCGCTCGACATCAAGGCTGACGAGGGGTGCAAGACCGCCGAGCAGGCCAGCGAGGCCGGCCCGGGTTCGGCCTACTTCTACCAGTGCAACGTGGCCGATTCGGACTCCGTCCGGTCTGCGTTCGACGCGTTCAGCGAGGTCGCAGGCGGCCTCGATGTGCTGGTGCATGCTGCGGCCATCGAGATGGTCGGCCCCGCCGAGGACATCACCGTCGAGGACTGGGATCGGGTCTTCGCGGTGAACACCCGCGGCACGATGCTCACGAACCAGGCCGCCTTCCGCTTGCTGCGCGACGGGGGCGGAGCGATCCTGAACTTCGCCTCTGGAGCTGGTGTTCGCGGATACGCGCAGCATGGCCAGTATGCGGCCAGCAAGGGGGCGGTGCTGTCCTGGACGCGAACGGTCGCCTATGAATGGGGCAGGTACGGGATCACGGTCAACTCGATCTGCCCAGGCATGCGTACGCCGATGTATCAGGCGACACGCGATCATCTGTCGGGGGAGGATCTCGCCCGCCACGATGCCCGCATTGCCGCCACGACCCCGATTGATGGTCGCCTTGGCGATCCCATGCGCGATCTGGCGCCGTTGATGGTCTTCCTGGCAACCCCGGGCGCGAGATACATCACGGGACAGGTGCTGGTGTGTGACGGCGGCCGGACGATGGTGCGTTGATCACCGCAGGGAGTTCGGCGTCGCGGAGCGATCAGCGCCGCGTGGCCTGAAGGGCTTGCCACACGCGTTCAGGCGTGAACGGTGGGTGGAGCCCGCGCACGCCCAGGGGGCGTAACGCGTCCGCGACCGCATTGTGTACGGCCGCCAGCGCACCGATGCTGCCAGCCTCGCCCAATCCCTTCGCTCCCAGTGGGTTCTTGTCCGTCGGGGTGACCGTGCGGCCGAGTGCGTACCGCGGTAGGTCCGCCGCACTCGGCATGCGGTACTGGGCCAGACTCGCCGTCGTGGGAATGCCGGCAGCGTCGTACTCGCTGTGCTCGAACAGTGCCTGACCGATGCCGAGTGCCAAGCCGCCGTGCACCTGGCCATCGGCCAGCAGCGGATTCAGCACGACGCCGCAGTCGTCGACGGCGACGATGTGACGCAACGTGACCCGGCCCGTAGCCGGGTCGATCTCCACCACCGCGATATGGCTGCCGAATGGCGAGGTACCACCGCCCTGAACGAATTCTGGCGCGGCCCGCAGCGGTGCCGGTGGACCGTGCGTGCCTAGCCGCGCGTGGCGAGCCAGCTCGCTCCACGGCACCGGCCGGCCATGACCGTCGGCGCGGCCCAATCCGTCGGAGCGCACTGCGATCCGGGCAACGGACGTCCCGAGGATCACGGCGGTCAACTCGCGTGCTCGGTGCAGTACCTCAGTGCAGGCGGCGTGTACGGCGGAGCCGCCGATCTGTGCAGAGCGTGAGCCGCCGGTGCCGACACCGCGCGGGACCTGTCCAGTGTCGCCCTGCACGAGATTCACGCGATCAGGCGCGATACCGAGGACCGTCGACACGATCTGGGCGTAGATGGTGTGATGCCCTTGCCCGTGCGCCGAGGTACCGACGACAACCACCGCGTCGCCTTTCTCGGTGATCTCGACCGAAGCGTGCTCGCGGTCGAAGCCTTCCGGGTTGGCCGAGACCTCGACATAGCAGGCGATGCCGATGCCGAGCAGCCCGTGGTCGCCGCCGGACCGGCGGCTGTTCTGTTCGGCCCGCAGCTGGTCGTACTGCACAAGGCGCATAGCCTCACTGAGTGCGGCGTCAAAGTCGGCTGAGTCGTAGGTCGCCCCGGCGGCATTGCGGTACGGGAACTGCTCGGGCCGGATGAAGTTACGCCGGCGCAGCTCCGCCGGGTCGATCCCGAGTCGGTCGGCCAGCTCGTCAACAGCGCGTTCCAGAGCGTGGGTCGCCTCGGGCCGTCCGGCGCCCCGGACCGCGCCGGTCGGCGCGGTGTTCGTGGTGACACATCGGAGTTCGTACCGCAGCCCGGCGATATCGTAGGGCCCGGTGGCGAAAGCCCGGGCAGTGTGGATCATGCCGACCCCGACGCCAGCGTATGCGCCGACGTTCGTGACGGCCTGGACCGCCAGGTGCTCAATGCGGCCGTCGGGACGCGCGCGCAGCGTAACGTCGAATCGGTGGTCTCGTCCGAGCATCGTGGTGAGGTTTTCGGCGCGGCTCTGGCACCAGCGCACCGGAACGCCCAGATGATGCGCGACGGCGACGATGGTGAGATAGTCGGAGTCATACGGCGTCTTGCCGCCGAATCCGCCACCGACAGCCGGACAGATCACGCGGAGCTTTGCTGGGGGTATCCGCAGCAACTCGCAGATCAGATCGCGGAGGCTGTGGGGCATCTGCGTCGACACCCACACCGTGAGCTCATCGCCGTGCGGCACCGCCAGAATCGCTGAGGGCTCCATCGGCGCAACGGCCATCCGCTGATTGACCACGTGTGTGGTCACCGAGACCGTCTCAGCCGAGGCCGGCCGATCGGGCCCAGGAGAGTTGAGCACGCTGCTGACGGCGACGTTGGTGCCGCTCGCGGGGAACAACAACGCGTTGCTGGCCAGCGCTTCCTCGATCGTCACGGCAGTCGCTAACGGTTGGACGTCGACCCCGACCTGCTCCGCAGCCGCCAATGCTGCCGCCCTGGTCCGTGCCACGACGACGGCGATCACGTCGCCGACGAACCGAACGACGTCGCAAGCCAGCGGCCGGCGGTGGAACTCGGCCGAGATCTCACCGCCGGCGTGTGCGAAGGGAATGGGGCCGACGGCGGCGAGGTCCTCGGCGGTGAGCACCGCCACCACGTCGGGCATCGATCGCGCCGTTGCCGTATCCAGCGCCACGATGCGTCCGTGTGCGTGTTGCGAGCGGACGAACACGGCATGTGCGGCATCGTGCGCCAGATCAGCGGTGTATTTCGCGTGGCCGGTGAGGAGGTCTGGGTCCTCCAGGCGGGGCTGCGCGGCGCCGATACCGGTCACAGTCGTGGGGTCGCCCCACCGTCGACCAGCAGCGTCTGTCCGGTGACCCATGCGGCGGCGTCGCTACACAGGAACAGTAGCGGACCCACCAGGTCATCGGTGCTGCCGTGCCGCTTGATCACCTGCGCGGCGAGAATCTCGCCGAGGCGCTCCTGGGGCACGGTGTCGAGCATGGCGTCGGTCATCGTGGCCCCTGGGGCGATCCCGTTAACGGTGACGCCATACCCGCCGAGCTCCTTGGCGAATCCGCGGATCAGTGCCAGCAGCGCAAGTTTCGTTGCGCCATACATTCCGGGGCCGGTATAGGCTGCGGTTGACGTCTGCACGATGACCCGGCCCCACCCGTTGCTGATCAGCTGCGGCGCGAACGCCTGAGTGACGAGCAGCGCCCCGTCGAGGTTGACGGAGAACACGTTGCGCCAGTAGCCGATGTCGACGGTGAGCAGCGGGTGTTTCTCAAGTTTGTGAAAGATCGCCGCGTTGTTGACAACGATGTGCGCGTTGCCGAGCTGATCGCGTACCGCATCGCCCAGCCGCAGTGTGCTGGCGCGGTCGCTGATGTCCACGGCGAACGGTACGGCATGGCCACTGTCGGCCTCGATCAGCGCGGCCGTCTCCTTTGCGCCAGCCTCGTTGATGTCGGCGACTGCAACTGCCGCACCTGCGCGTGCCAAGCCGATGGCGTAGGCACGCCCGATCCCTGCGGCTGCCCCGGTCACGACGGCAACGCGCCCATTGAGTTGCGTACTGATAGCCCACCTCCGCGTTCGGTTCAATCAACCGCGCGAAACGCGCAGTCGCCAAAGCACTGAAGCACGTATATTGTGTCAGTGTGCCACATCGAGAACCGCTGGTCGAGACCGTTCCAGGCCTCCACCCCGTCGCCGTCATCGTTAACGGAGCGGCACGGACGACGGAGGTTGCCGGCTGGGAGCTGCTGGTGGAGTGCCTGCGGGACCGGTTCCGCCTCACCGGATGCAGGATGGCGTGTGAGACCACCTCGTGCGGTGCATGCACCGTACTGTTCGACGGCGAATCGGTGAAGTCCTGCACGGTACTGGCGGTGCAGGCCCACGGCCACGAGGTGACGACGGTAGAAGGCCTGGCATCGCCGGGCCAGATGCATCCGCTCCAGGAGGCTTTTCGTCGGCGCCACGCCCTGCAATGCGGATACTGCACACCCGGAATGCTGCTGGCAGCAGTCTCGTTGCTCGCCAGCGACGGCCCCTTGGATGAGGCAGCGGTGCGTAATGGCCTGAAGGGGAATCTCTGCCGGTGCACCGGATACCAGAACATCGTGGACGCCGTCCTTGACGTGGCCGAAATCGGCACGGCATGACCCTGCCGATGTTTGCCTACGTCCAGGCTGAGAGCGTGCCCCAGGCGACCACTCTGCTCGCCGATCGGGGCGGAGCGAAGGTCCTCGCCGGAGGGCACGCGCTGCTGCCCGCGCTGAAGCAGCGGCGTGTCCGCCCGCAGTTGCTGATCGACATCTCGCAGCTATCGGAGCTCCGGCAGATCCGCCGGGAGGGGGACACGGTCCTGATCGGAGCGGCATCCCGGCACTGCGATGTCTACCGAGCCGACGTAGTGCGGCGGAACTTCCCGATGCTCGCTCACGTTGCGGCGACCGTCGGCGATCCGCAGGTCCGGCACAGGGCAACGATTGGCGGGTCGATTGCACAGGCAGATCCGACAAGCGATATCGCCGCGGTCCTGGTGGCCCTCCGCGCTGAGATAACCCTGGTGTCCGCGACCGGTTCCCGGTCTCGCCAGCTGGCCGACTGCTACCTCCCCGAGGGCGGGATCGACGCGACCGCGCAGGAGATAATCACAGAGATCAGGCTGCCGACACTGCCCGGCGACGTGTCCGCATGGGGCTTCGAGAAGTTCCGATACCGGAGCATCGATCCCTCGATCGTTGCCGTTGCTGCCGCCTTCTCCGGATCGGCCAGCATCGGCCTCGCCGGCATGGGACCGGCAACCCGCCGCGCCTACGCAGGCGAACAGGCAATCCTGGCCGGTGCCGACAACGACAACGTCATCGCCGCCACGATCGCCGCAATCCCGCCCGTACGGCTGCCCGGCGCCAGCGACGCATACCGCCGGGCGCTGTGCGTCGAACTCCTGCACAGCATTTTGCGCCGTCGGCCGGCGTGAACCCCAGGAACCGGTCCGCGATGAAAAGAGGAAGCAGATGACATTCGACTTCAGTGGCCGGGTCGCGCTCGTCACCGGCGCAGCGACGGGCATCGGCGCCGCCACTGCACAGGCACTCGCCTCCTCGGGCGCCTCGGTTGGGCTGGTGGGACTGCAACCCGATGCGCTCGCTGCGGTGGAGAAGGCTATCGTCGCCGCCGGTGGCCGGGCACTGTCCGTTGCCGCGGACGTCGCGGACCCGGCACAGATCGAGAAGGCAGTCAACGAGGTAGTGACGACGCTCGGCGGCCTGGACCTGGCGGTGAACAACGCCGGCGTCGCCGCACGGCATAGCCTCGTGCACGAGACCGCGTTCGAGGACTGGCGGGCCACGCTCGCAGTGAACCTGGACGGCGTGTTCCTGTCGATGAAGTACGAACTCGCGCACATGGTCGCACAGCAACGCGGTGCCATCGTCAACGTTGCCTCGGTCAACACCATCACGCCGCTGCCGCGGGGGGGTGCCTACACAGCCAGCAAGCACGCCGTACTCGGGCTGACCGAATCGGCGGCACTGGACTACGCCGCGACCGGGATCCGGCTGAACGTCGTCTCGCCAGGCGTGACCGACACGCCCATGGTGGCCGCCGGCGGTGCGGCGGCCACCATGGCCAAGTCGCTGGTGCCGATGGGCCGGATGGCACGACCCGAGGAGATCGCCGCGGCAATCCTGTTCGCGCTGTCCGATGACGCCTCCTACCTGCAGGGTAGCCACATTGTGGTCGACGGCGCGTTCGTCCTACGCTGACGGTCAGCCGAGCGGTCGGCGCTCTACGGGCGCATCCGAGCCGTCGAGGGAGCCGAACACCTGGTTCGGGAAATGGGTACCGACGTACCAGGTGTTCGGTTCGCTGAGCCGTTCGAGGATCCGGCGGCGAGAACGGGCCGCCTCGACAGGGTCATGGTCGAAGATGAACGACGCATGCGGGTGCTGCAGTTCTACCGAGCAATGCATTGCGTCGCCCAATACCAGCGCGCTCCGCGTCAGGTCCGCGACGAGTACGCTCGTGTGTCCCGGGGTGTGTCCCGGCGTGGGAAACGCGTGTACGCCCGGAGCGATCGCGTCGCTGCCGGAGACTAGCGCCAGTGTCTGCCCGATCACGGCCAACTGCTGCAGGGTGGCACCGGTGCCCTGGCTGATCACCTCGGGCTGGTTCCAATGCCGCCACTCGTCTTCATGGACGTGGTAGCGGGCGTTCGGAAACGTGACCTTGCCATCCGTACCGGTGATCCAGCCGATGTGGTCGAGATGCAGATGGGTGAGGACGATGTCGTCCACGTCGTCCGGGCGCACACCAAGACTGGCGAGATTGTCTAGCAGTTGGCCGCCGATCAGGTCGCCGCCTTGTCCGCCGCCGCTGAGCTTCCCGATATCAAGGGTGCGTGGCCCGAATCCTGCGTCGACCAGGAGGGTCCGCATCGAGGACTGGATCAGGGTTGCGCCGATGCTCATCACCAGCCAGCCGTCCTGATCGAACACCTCGCTGTGGTCGGACCATACGGATGGGGGAAGGTCCGGGTACTGGTACCGGGCATCCGAATGGTGAATGCCGTCCGGAACCCAGGTTACCCGGATGTCGCCGATGTTGATGCTCGAGAGGGGTGCGGCGATGCCGTTCATGTCAGGGGTCCCTCCATCTGCGGTCCGCCGTCGACTCGCAGTATCTCGCCGGTGATGTAACTGGACGCCGCGCTCCCGAGGAAAACGATCACCCGCGCCACCTCCTCAGGTGTGCCCACTCGACCGAGCGGGATGCGTGACTCGATCGCCGGGACGTCGAGGCCGGCGCGGCGCCAGGACCGCTGGGCACCGTCGGAGCCGACCATGCCGGGAGCGACGCAGTTCACCCGGATCCCGCGTGGGCCCAGTTCCGCCGCCGACACCTTGGTCAGCATCTCAACGCCGCTCTTGGCGGCGCAGTAGGCGGTGCCACCCCGGATTCCAGTCGTCGCGGCAGATGACGAGACGTTAACGATCGCACCGCCGACTTTTTCCAGGTGGGGCGCCGCGGCCCGGGTGGCGCTGTAGGCGCTCGTGAGGTTCAGCGTGATCATGTTGTTCCAGGACTCCATCGGTTGATCTTCCATCAGTCGGAGTATGGTTCCTCCGGCGTTGTTGACCAGGACGTCGATCCGCCCGGACTGGTCGATCGCGTACTGGACCATTCGCTCCACTGCTGTGTGGTCCCGGACGTCGGTGACGGTCACATGCGCTCGCGATCCAGTCTGTGTGGTCAGCAGTTCGGCGGTCTCCCGCAGCGCGTCCTCGCGCCGGCCGGCGATGACGACATCGGCCCCGCAGTGCGCGAGCGCCAGGCAGGTCGCGCGGCCGATGCCGCTGCCGCCACCGGTGACGATGGCGGTACGGCCGGAGAGGTCAACGCTCCATCCCGACATGTGGCTGCTCCCGGCTGTAGTGAACGTTTGGGGTGACGGGGGACGTTGTCGGCCACCGAGTTCGCGTGTCACTTTGACACACTACCAGGCACATTGTGTCGCAGGAAGGGCGGTGACTCGCGTCGACACCTGCCGAATCGTATGCGTATCCTTGTTACATGATTTGTGCTTTTGTGTCGCTGCTGGGGAGTGAATGTGGCTGAGGCCCGAACCGCCGGTGAGCTCAACGACGACACCAGGCGTCGGATCATCGGCGGCGCAGCAGCGTGCTTCCGCCGGTTCGGGATCGCCAAGACCACCATCGATGACGTGGCCTCCGAAGTGCGGTTGTCGCGCCGGACGGTCTACCGGTACTTCGCGAACAAGAACGAGCTGTTCTCGGCGGTGGTGTCCCAAGACTTCGAGGACCTGAGTCGCGAAGGGCGCCGGATCTACGAGACGCATGAGTTCGGTGAGGGCCTGGTGGAGGTCTCGCTGGTCATGATGCACAGGGTGTCGGAAAGTCCTGCACTGGCCTGGCTCTTCGCCGCCGACACCAAGGACGAGACTTTCGAGACGCTGTTCGGTGGCCCAGCCTTCACGTCGCTCGTGGAGCGCTTTCTGGCTCCGTACATCAAGAAGGCTCAGGAGCGGCAGGAACTGCGCACCGACATTTCCGTCGCCGATGCCGTTGAGTGGATCACCCACTTGATGTTTTCACTGCTGGTGCCCAATCCGATGATCACTCGCCATGATGACGACCACCTGCGTGCCCTGCTCCGCACGTTCGTTCTGCCTGGGCTGGCACCAGTTAGCCGCCGAAGGAGTCGTCGAGCGGCCAACTGACGATCGTCTCAGAACTCGAATGCGGGCTCCTTGACTGTGGACGGCGGCCGGCTTGGTTCGTGTGGCCAGGTCTCTGCCCAGGTGCCACTGCCGAGATACACGTACCGTTCGTCCGGTCGCTCATCGCCTGTTCGGTCGTGTCGCCATACGCCGTCTCGAAGCAGCCAGCCGTCGATCCGCGCCGCGCTGCGCCAGTCGAATACGTACTCCATTGCGGTGTCATGATGCAACGCCATGCGTGTCATCGTGCCAGATTCGGTCGCCGATGCACACCCGGGATGGGGCTAGTCGTTGGCGTCGGTTGCGCAGGTGGTGCTGCGTACCGCCTCAAGCCCGGCCAGCCGCGTGCGCAGGGCTTCGCCGATGAGTCGGTAGGCGTCCGACCCAAGGGGGAGCCACCGGGGCGCGTCCGGTGTGTCGGCGCAGTCGATGATTGCCTGTGCCATCTTGACTGGGTCCCCGGGATTGCGTTGCGCGTATCTATGATCTCTTGCCTTCGCATGGCGTACGGCGACCGGCGTGTCGGCGTACTCGGCCATCGCGTGCGCAACGGTCACACTGGCACCCCAGGCCGTGCGTGCTGAGCCCGGCTGTACGAGGGTCACGGTGATCCCGAATCCGGCGACCTCAGGGATGACCGCCTCCCAGAAGCCCTCGATGCCCCATTTGCCTGCGTGGTACAGGCTCAGGCCAGGGATCGCGATCGGGACCATACTGCTCACCTGGATGATCCGTCCCCCGCCCTGCGCCCTGAACTTGGCGATCACGGCTCGGGCGAGCTGAATCGGCCCGATCAGGTTGGTGTCGATCTGGGCGCGCAGCTGGTCGTCGGTGACCTCTTCGGCCGCACCGACCAGGCCGCTGCCTGCGTTGGACACAACGACGTCGATGCGGCCGAGGCTGGCGAACGCGGCGTCGACGACGTTGCGCAGTTCGCCGGTGTCGGTAACGTCGAGGTGGGCGACCCAGAGTTGGCCGGCGTAGCTGTCGTGAAGGTCGTCCAGGGCGTGAACGCGGCGAGCGGTGGCTGCCACGCGGTCACCGCGTCGCAGCAGCAGTTCGGTCATGTGCCGTCCCAAACCGGCGGAGGCGCCAGTGATGAACCAGGTCTTGGGTGCCATCTTCGCTCCTGGGTGTCTCGGTGGTACCGTGGTGACACAACTACACTAGTTGCGTGTTAGTGTGCCACGAACGGGTCGGATCTTAGGAGGTCGGGATGACCGAGTCGGCTCAGGATCTAGAGGCGTACCCCATGGTCCGGCAATGTCCGTTCGATCCACCCAGGGCGCTCGCGGCTCTCCAGGCCGGCGAGAAGGTGCGGCGGGTTCGGCTCTGGGACGGCAGCGCACCATGGCTGGTCACCGGATATGACGACGTTCGTGCCGTGTTATCGGATCCCCGCATCAGCTCAGACACGGACCGGCCGGGCTTTCCCCACTTCAGTGAAGGCTCCGAGGCTCGCCGTCGCACCGCCAAGACATTCATCAACATGGACGGGCGCGAGCACGACGCCAAGCGGCGGCTGCTCACGCGATACTTCACAGTCAAGCGCACTGCCGCCATGCGCCCGCAGATCCAGGCACTCGTCGACGGTCTCGTCGACGAGTTGCTCGCCGGCCCCAAGCCCGTAGACCTGGTCGAAGCGCTCGCCCTGCCGGTACCTTCGCTGGTCATCTGCGACCTCATGGGCGTGCCCTACACCGAGCGGGACCTGTTCCATCGGATGAGCCGCACGATGATCTCCCAATCGTCCACTCCGGAGCAGGCCGTCGGCGCCATGGAAGCCATGTTCGACTTTCTGGACCGAATGGTGAGCCTCAAGGACGACGAGCCACGCGACGACCTGATCAGCAACCTGGTTGTCGAGCAGTTACGGCCCGGCCTGCTCAGCCGCGCCGAGCTGGTCAGCATGCTGCAACTGCTGCTGACCGCTGGCCACGAAACCACTGCCAACATGATCGCGTTGGGCACCCTCGCATTGCTGCGGCACCCCGAGGTGCTCGACGAGGTCCGCTCGACCGACGACCCGGAACTGATCGCAAACACGGTCGAGGAGTTGCTGCGCTGGCTCAACGTGGTGCACACCGGCCGGCGCCGTGTCGCTCTGGCGGACCTGGAACTGGTCGGAGAACAAATCAAGGCGGGGGAGGGCGTCATCGCGGCACACGACATCGCCAACCGCGATCCCGCAGCCTTCGACGATCCCGACCGCCTCGATATCCACCGCAAGGCAAGGCATCACATCGCGTTTGCCTATGGGGTTCACCAATGCCTGGGACAGTCACTGGCACGGGTGGAGCTGCAGGTGGTGTACGGCACCTTGTACCGACGAGTCCCGACGCTCGCCCTAGCGACCGACTTCGACGCGATTCGGTTCAAGGCCAGCAACATCGTCTACGGCGTCGAAGAACTGCCCGTCACCTGGTGAAAACGGAGGAAGGTGACCGCATATGAAGGTCAGGGTGGAGCTCGACCGGTGTGTCGGCGGCGGTCAATGCGTTCTCGCCGCCCCTGACGTGTTCGACCAACGCGACGAGGACGGACTGGTGATCCTCTTGCAGGCGAGCCCGCCGACCGAACTGCACGATGCGGTTCGCGAGGCAGCGCACGCATGTCCGGCGCTTGCCATCGAGCTGCTGGAGGAGTGACATTGATGGACCGCATCGTCGTCGTCGGTGCGTCCGCGGCCGGCTTGGCTGCTGCCGAGGTTCTACGCCGAGAAGGCTTCGATGGAGACTTGACGCTGGTGGGAGACGAGCGCCATCTGCCCTACGATCGACCGCCGTTGTCCAAACAGGTGCTGCGCGGTGCCTGGGAACCACACCGGACGGCGCTGCGCGGACAGGAAATGCTCGATGCGTTGGGTGCCCGTTGGCATCTGGGCACCCGCGCCACTGGGCTGGATCTTGCCGCCCGCCACGTGTACACCGCCGAGGGCGGTCGGCACGACTTCGATGGACTTGTCATCGCAACCGGCGTCACACCGAAGTGCCTGCCCGGCGGGAATAACCTCGCCGGCGTGCACCAGTTGCGAACGCTTGACGATGCGCTCGCGCTCCGCGCCGACCTTCTGACCAAACCCGAGGTCGTTGTGGTAGGCGCAGGCTTCCTCGGTGCGGAGGCAGCAGCCGTCGCGCGTGAGATCGGGCTCGAGGTCACCTTGGTTGACCCCCTCGACGCCCCGCTCATCCGGCAGTTTGGGCGGCAGATCGGCGATCTGGTGGCCGAACTCCACCGATCCCGGGGAGTGAAGTTGCGCCTCGGCGTCGGCGTCACAGCGCTTGACACGGAGGCCGGACGCGTCAGCGGCGTCCGACTCGACGACGGTACAGCCGTCGCCGCGCAGCTTGTCCTAGTCTCGATCGGCTCGACGCCGAACATCGGATGGCTCCAGGGTAGCGGGCTTTCGTTGAGTAACGGAGTTGACTGCGACACACGCGGTTGGGCTGCACCAGGCGTCGTCGCCGCGGGGGACGTCGCGAACTGGATGCATCCGTGTCTGGGCGTTCGCGTTCGCGTGGAACACCGGCTCAACGCGACCGAACAGGGAACGGTCGCCGCGCGTACGTTACTGGGCATCGAGCAGGACTACACACCCGTCCCGTACTTCTGGACGGACCAGTTCGACGTCCGGCTGCAGGCGTACGGAACCCCGGACGCGAACGCCGAGCTGACCGTCGTAGCAGGGCATCCCGCAGTAGGCAGATTCGCCGGTATATACAGCGCGTCTGGCCGTGTCGTCGCGGCTATCGCCTGGAATATGCCGCGCGAGGCGAGGGAACTGCGCCAGCGTGTCGTGGACGACCTGGTGCTGCGGTGAGGGCCCGAGTTGCTGAGCCCTGCCGAACTGACGAGCCTGGCATGAGAGCACATTCTAAGGTACATTGTGACACAGGAAGCGCCTGACATGGCCCGCGAGCGGCCTTTCCGCCGAAGCATCGGGCCGCGTGCCACGGCGAGCTCGAGCGGAGGAGGGATCGACATGACGGCATCCAGCACTGTCTCGGTCAGGGCATACGGAACCGGCTGGTATCACGCGCTGTACTCGGGTGAATTGCCCGTCGGTGTGGTCAAACCACTACGGTACTTCGGCCGCGACATTGTGGCGTTCCGTGCCGAGTCCGGGAAGGTGTACCTGCTGGACGCGCACTGTCAGCACATGGGCGCGCACCTCGGCTACGGCGGCGCCGTCAACGGAGACAACATCGTCTGCCCCTATCACAACTGGCAGTGGCGTGGCTCGGACGGTGCGAACGCGGC
This sequence comes from Dactylosporangium sp. NPDC005572, assembly GCF_040605515.1. Taxonomy (NCBI): domain Bacteria; kingdom Bacillati; phylum Actinomycetota; class Actinomycetes; order Micromonosporales; family Micromonosporaceae; genus Dactylosporangium; species Dactylosporangium sp. NPDC005572. The sequence goes on from NZ_JBEXCY010000175.1 coordinate 19,960, forward strand.
CGTTCCCGGCCTCGATCGATGCATCAAGAAGTCGCTGGGGACCTGGCGGACGCATGAGTCCGACGGGATCATCTACCTGTGGTTTAGCCGTACCGGCGACGAAGAGCCGTCCTGGCTCCCGCCGACGTTCGACGAATCCGCAGACCCGTCGTACTACCCGCTCTATCCCCATGGCGTGAAGCGTACGACCGTGAACTTCCCACCGCAGTTCGCGTTCGAGAACGTTGCCGACATCAGCCACATGCGTACTGTCCACGGCTGGGTCGACATCCCGGTCGTGAACGCCGCAGGCGCCGCCGGGCCAATGTTCTTCACTGACTTCACCGGCGCGGTGCCCACCCGCAGGGGCCCGGCTACGGTCCGCATCGAAAACTTTCAGTGGGGCCTTGGACTGGTGTACAGCCGGATCCACGGACTACACCCGACGGTGCAGGTCAGTTCGATCACCCCGATCGATCAGGATTCGTCGATCTACGCCCTTTCCATCTACGTCGGGCGGGTCGACGATGATGGTGATGAGCCGAAGGGGCGGGCGAAAGCCGTCATTGAGGAGCAGGCACGTCAGGCGTTGAATGTCGAGAGTCTGGACCGTCAGATTTGGGATCACCAGATGTACGTGGAGAACGCACCGTTGGTAGGTGACGAGCGTGCCACTATCGGCGTGTTTCGGCGATGGTCACGTCAGTTCCGTGAGGACGTTGCGTCTGGGCCATCGGCTCCGGTGGCGGAGTTGAAGGTCGGTCGTGCCTTCCCGCTGCCGTTGTCGGAGTTCAGGATGGAAGAGTACGTCGCGATTTGAGGGATTGCTGGGCGGTGCCGCTGTGGTGAACCGAGTCGGTTCGCTGTGGCGGCATCGTTGTTGTTCGGCGTGTGCCAGTGAGCCATTTTCAACCTGATCTTGCTGGTCAGGTGGGGTGCCGCCGGAAGGGCATGGGCGGCGTCGAGACGCGGAGAGGCTCCCGGTAAGACAGCAATCGACCAAGGACGCTGCCTCCCGTGGAGTCTTACGACGCCAGGCCAAGATCCTTCGGCGCCAGTAGCCGCGGCACGTCGTAGGATCGCTCGGCCTCGGGGTGTTTCGTGCGATCCAGGACGGGTCGAAGCGCGCTGAATACGCGGTCTGCTTGATCCGGTCCGTATTCAGCCATTCGGTCGGTGGCGAGCAACCAGAACCCGCCGGCGGTCAGCGCCTGGACCTCGGTGAAGCCCCGCTGTCACGCAGCGCCTCGACGCCGCCCAGACGTTCACCGAGGTCCTGGGCGATCACCGTCAGCCATGAGTACCCGCGGGCGAGACGCTCCGAGGACAGCAGCCCTGCGTCGCCGTCCCGGTTGAGCGCTACCTCGCGGGCCGACTGCCGCAGTCGGGCCGCGTAGGAGATCTCGCCGTACGTCGGGTTGCCGCTCTGTGCCGCCGCCCGGAGCACCGGCAGGAGGCTGCCGGCCCAGTCTGCTGGGACTGTCAGCGTCAGGCTGTACCACAACGCGCCGTCGCCGCGGGTGCGAACCGAGGCGGAGACGAACACCCCGGGGCGTCCTGGCGCGACGAAGTGTGCCAGGCGGTGCAGCTCGAAGATGTGCAGTTCCGCAAAGCCGGTGGTGACGCCGACATTGTCGAGGCAGGCGGCCCAGCCTGCCAAGGTGAACGGCTGCACGCCGACTGTTTGCTCTTGCCCTTCCGGGATGAAGCCGTACTCCGCCCAGGTCTCGCCCGGCTCGCCGGCGTACCGCTCCGACGAGCTGGTGACGTCGCTCGGCGGGGAGCCGCCCCAGTTGGTGGCGTCGCCCGGCTGGACCGGCCGGGCGATCAGTCGTTGCCACAACGGGCCCGCCGGGCCTGCGAGGGTGGTCTCGAACCATCCCCGCAGGGTGTTCGTCAGCCAGCGGCGCCCGCCCGCCCAGCATCGCCTTCACGACCGTCGGCGGCTTCCGCTCACTGACCATTGATGGTCCTTTCGGTTCAAGACAGGGGTCGGCCTGCTCATTGCGGTAAATCTGTCTGATCCTGCTGGTCAGGCGAGGTGCCGTCGGAAGGACATAGGCCGTCGGCAAGACGGGGAGAGGCTCCCGGTAAGACAGCAATCGACCAAGGACGCTGCCCTCCCGCGGAGCCTCTCGATGCTGTCCTACCCGTCGGCGATCTCGTTGTCCACCCGCAGCCTCAACCACCTCACTACCCTGATCCGCAACCATCGACAGACGCTGGGTACGCGGTGGCGACGCCTCGACCCTGGCCGGGAAGCCCTCTCGCCCTGGCCCACCTCCGCAACGGCGACACCTACGCCCAGCTCGCCGCCGGGTTCGGCATCGGCGTGGCCACCGCCTGGCGGTACATCCGCGAAGCGGTCGACCTGCTCGCCGCCACCGCACCGACGCTGATCGAGGCGATACGCCGCATCCGCGGCTCGCATACGTCATCCTCGACGGCACCCTGATCGCCATCGACCGCCTCCGCGGGCACAAAGACCGACTCCACTACTCGGGCTGTGAGAATCAAGGTGCGCTGCTGCGGGTGCGATCTGACCCGTACTCCGGCTGGCCCTTGGTGCCTTGTGTTTGATCTGTCGATCACAGCCCGCAGCAGCGCGTGACAGTTCGGACCGGCTGGGCGTGTCCCGATAGGGGCCTTCGCGAACAGGCACCGTCACAGTCCTGACCGCCAGTCGGTCCGAGATCAATGTCGCCAACTGCCCGAACCGGGAGAACTCAACCGTGACCACCGCGTCTGCGCCCTCCGTCCGAACCGCTTACACCCGGCAGCCCAGTGGTGATCGGGGTGGATACCCACAAGGACGTCCACGCCGCCGCCCTGACCAGCCACGGGGCGATGCTGGCCACCGCCTCGTTCCCCACCACGATCACCGGCTATCAGCAACTGTTGTCCTGGGCGCACGGGTTCGGTGACACAGTCGTCGCCGGTGTTGAGGGAACCGGCTCGTGGGGAGCAGGTCTGACCCGGTTCCTGCGCTCCGAGGGCATCACCGTCATCGAGGTGAACCGCCCGAATCGTGCGATGCGCCGGCGCTGGGGCAAGAGCGACACCGTGGATGCCGAAGCAGCTGCTCGCGCGGTGATCTCAGGGCAGGCCACTGTTGTTCCGAAGACCGCGGACGGCTCCATGGAAGCCATGCGGTACTTCAAACTCGCCAAAGACTCTGCGGTGAAGTCCCGCACCCAGGCGATCAACCAGCTCAAAGGCGTGCTGGTCAACGGCGATCCCGCCTTGCGTGAGCAACTTACCGGCTTGAGCACCCGCGCTCAGGTGCGACACTGCGCCAACCTCGAACCTGCCGCCGCCGGCGCCGCCATCACTGCCAGCCGCCGGACGCTACGCCTGCTCGCTCAACGCATCGAGCACCTCACCACCGAGATCCGGGAACTGGAACGACTCATCACCGCCGAGGTCCAAGCCGCCGCGCCCAAGCTGCTCGACCTGTTCGGCGTCGGTCACGACAGTGCCGCTACCCTCCTGATCGCTGCTGGTGACAACCCCGATCGGCTCACGGGTGAGGCGTCCTTCGCCGCACTGTGCGGCGTCAGCCCGATCGAGCATTTATCAGGCAAAACGCAACGTCGCCGCCTCAACCGCGGCGGCAACCGACAAGCCAACGCCGCCCTGTTCCGCATCGCGCTGACCCGGTTACGCGCCGACCCGCGCACCCGTGCCTACGTCCAGCGCCGTACCACCGACGGCCGCAGCACACGAGACATCCTGCGCTGCCTCGAGCGCTACATCGCCCGCGAAATCTTCAAAGTCATGACCGCCACAGGTATGCCCGCTACTACTTGACGAACATAGGGGCATCAAACATCGGCGACACGAGGTGAACGTACAGGTCATCGCCGATCCGCACGGCCGCTCGTCTGGCTGTCACCGGCACTGCCCGGCGGGACCCACGACCTGACCGCCGCCCGCACCCACGGCATCACCGCCGCACTGACCAGCGCCGCCGTCGCGACCCTGGCCGACAAGGCATATCGCGGCGCCGGCGGTGCGATCGGCGTGCCGCACTACGGCCGCGACCTACCGGCCCGGATGCGGGACTGCAACCACAGCCACAACCAGATCCGCGGCACCGGCGAACGCGCCAACGCCACCCTCAAGACCCGGCGCCTCCTACGCCGACTGCGCTGCTGCCCACAACAAGCCACCGCACTGACCGCCGCGATCCTCGTCCTACAACACGTCGAAGAACAGCCGGGATGAGGTTGGAAAATGCTCAATGTCAGGCCCGACGCTTGGGACCTGGGATTCAACCACGGATTCTTCATCGTGCTGAATCTGGCCATCGGCGGGGAAATGCCAGCGAACAACGGCGTTCCGCTCAACGCCGCGACTACCTGGGGCGGCCACTTCGACGCAGACTATGTCGCAGCATATATGGGAGGAGCGAACGCTCCGGCGCCTAACGGAACGCCGCCCAGCTCCGGGCCTACCAGCACAGGCCCTGAGCCACCCCCGCTTTCGTGGAGCTTCTCAAACATGATCGACTGATCATGGGG
>NZ_JBEXCY010000176.1:0-24456 GCF_040605515.1 Dactylosporangium sp. NPDC005572
CGCGCGCGACTTATTCTTGTCCCCGTCCCGGGTCTTGGTTTTGGGCGCGGTTTTGGGCCCCGGGGGGGCCGCGAACCCCGTCACGGGCGCCCGCGGCCGGCCGCGGATCGTCAGCTAGCGCGCCACGCGTACTGCCAGTAGACGCCGGCGCCCGAGTTCGTACCGGCGACCGTGATGCCCTTGATCTTCTTGCTCACGTACAGGTGGCCGGTCTGGTAGCGCCAGGTGCGCAGCGGCCCGTCCTTGGACAGTTCGCCGACGACCTCCTTGTAGGCCGCGGCGACCTCCTCGGGCTTGCCCGAGGACCGGGACAGCTCGAGTGCCGTGTCCACCTTGGGGTTGGAGTAGCCCATGACGTTCAGCGCCGCGTCGGTGTGGAAGACGTCGTAGAGCCTGTCCATCTCCTGCGACAGGGTGGCTCCCATGATCGTCTGGAACTCCCGCTTCGTGGACAGCGAGCTGAGCGTCGCCCCGTCGACCGCGTTGAGCTTGAAGGTCAGGCCCTTGATCTGCTGCATCTGCGACTGGATGAGCTGCGCGACCTGTTCCAGGGCCGGCAGGCCCGCGTAGCAGGTGAAGGTGACCGTCTCGGAGGTCTTGCCGGTCCGCCGCAGGTAGTCGTCGAAGAGCCGCTGGGCCTCGGCGAGGTTCTTGTCCGGGAACTTGCCCATCGCGTCGTCGCGCTCCGTGGCGCCCGGCCGCAGCAGCTGGTCGACCGGCTGGTCGCCCGGGTAGACCGCGTTGTTGATCTGGGCGCTGTCGAAGGCCATCAGCATCGCCTTGCGCAGCCCCTCGTCCTTGACGACCGGGTCCTTCAGGTTGAACTGCAGCCCGGTGCCGCCCACCAGCGGCACCCGGTAGATCTGGTAGTCACCCGTGGACTCGATCGTCCGGGCGTCCTTGGTCAGCAGCGACCAGTCCACGTCGATCTCGCCGCCGCGCAGGGCGTTGAGCCGCTGGTCGTCGGCGCCGATCACCTTGATGGTGAGCGCGTCGAGGTAGGGCAGGCCGGGCTCGAAGTACGTCGGGTTGCGGGTGTACTCGATCTGCGAGTTGCGCGTCCACTTCTTGAGCACGAACGGGCCGGCGCCGACCGGCGAGTTGGCGACGTCCGCGCCGGCCTTCTGGATGGCCGCCGGCGAACCGATCGCGCTGAGGCCGCGCACCAGCGCCCACGGCAGCTGGTAGTTGACCTTGTCGAGGGTCACCGCGACGGTCTGCGGGTCGGCGACCTTCCACGTCATGCCCTGGGTGTTGCGCGCGGCCGGGGACAGCGTCTTGGGGTCCTTGACGCGGTCCCAGTTGAAGGCCACCGCGGCGGCGTCGAACGGGGTCCCGTCGCTGAAGGTGACCCCGCTGCGCAGCTTGAGGGTCCAGTTCTTGCCGTCCGTGGTGTCGAAGGACTCGGCCATCTGACCGACGAACGCCTTCTTGTCCAGGTCGTAGCGCAGCAGCGTGCCGAAGATCGGCGCGCACCGGTCGAACGACTGGACCGCGCAGACCGCCGGGTCCAGGGAGGTGACCTCGACGTTCACCGCGTAGGTCGCCTTGCCGCCCTTCGTCGGCGTGCCCGACTCTGCGCCGTCCCCGGCGCCGGAGCCGCCGCAGCCGGCCGACGCCACGGCCAGGCAGGCGGCGACCGTCGCGGCGGCGGACCGCGATGCCACTCGTAAACCCGTCATCCTCGATTGCTCCTGTCTTCTCGCGACAGCAACGTGGTCGCCAGTGCGGCCTGGTGCAGCCGGCTCGTCCTGACTACCTGGTAACCACGGGCGGATACTCAGCGGAGCTAACCTTTGGTCAGCTCGGCGAATCGTGCGTCTACTGGCTCATCGGCGCCGCGTGTGACCGGTGCCACAGGCGGTTGACGATCAGCATCGGCAAGACGGGTCCGGCTGGGTAGGCCCACGGTGTCAAGGTGGGCCGGGCGCGTTTCTGACACACTGTCAACGCCAGGTGCGCGGGTGACCCGGCGCGGAGTCCGGGTCGGCCGCCGTGGCCTCGACGACCATGATGGCGGCGTAGAGCGACGTGCTGCGCTCCGGATCGTCCAGGTCGACGCTCAGCAGCCGCTGGATGCGGGCGAGCCGGTCGTAGAGCGTCGGCCGGGAGACCCCCAGGGCCTGCGCGGTCAGCGACTTGTTGCGTTGGAACCGCAGGTAGGCACCGAGGGTGCGGACCCGGTCGCCGCCGTCCACCGCGTCGCGGAGGAAGAGCGGTCCCAGGGTGCGTTCGGCGAACGCCTGGAGCCGCGGATCCTTGCGCAGGATGTAGAGCAGCCCGCGCAGGTGTACGTCGTCGACGCAGTAGATGACGCTGCGCTCGCCCGGCGGCCCGGCCGCACGGGAGGCCAGCGCGACATCGGTCGCCTCGGCGAACGAGTGCCGGACGTCGGCGAGCTCGGACACCAGGCCGCCGCGCGCCACCACGGGCCGCTCGGCCCCGGTCTCCTGCCACAGCTCGTGCACCCGCGCCGCGAACGCCTGGGCCGGCGGACCGAACTTGTCCGTCTTGAGCAGGAGCAGCACGCCCCAGCGGTCCGGCGCGAGCTGTGCGGTGAGCCCGTCGAGCTGCGCGCCGTCGAGCCCGGCGGCCAGTATCCGGCCCACGTCGCGCTGCCCGCCGCGCTGGTCGGTCAGCAGCACGATCGGCAGGTACTGCCGATGCCGGGTCGGATGGCCCAGCACGGCGGCTCGCGCGTGCATCGCTTCGACGCTGCCGCCCCGGCCCGACATGATCGCCTCGAGCATGGTGCGCTGCGTGCCCGCGACCACGACGTCGTCGTCCTCCAGCAGCAGCCGCATCCCGATCGCCGCCGCCGCCCGCTCGGCGACCATGACCTGGCCGCGGTCAGGCGGCCGGTCGGTGAACAGCACGAGCCGTCCGCGCTGCTGGCCCCGGACCTCGACCGGGGTGGCCACGCACTGCTCCGCGTCGTCGACCTGGGTGCCGAACACCTGGTTCAGCGTGAATGCCTTGCGGCTCCAGCGGTTCAGCAGCACCTCGGCGGCGCCGTCCGGGGCGTGCATCGCCAGGACCTGGTGCATGAGGTTGGCGTAGACGACCTCGCCCTCGCCGAGCTCGCCGGCGGCGGCGGCGAGCTGCTCCACCGACGCGTCGGCCGAGCTGAGCAGGGTGAACCGCTCGTGGGCGGCGGCGGTGACCTGCAGCAGCCGGCGCTGCCCGATCAGGATGACCGAGTGCGCGGCCTCGGTCATCTTGACGAACGACACCTCGCGCCGCAGCGCGATGAGCGGCAGGTCCCGCCGGTTGCAGGCACGGACCATCGCGGACGGCACGGCGGCGAACCGGCGTCCGAGCTCGATCACCAGGCCGGTGACGCCCTGGTCGGCGAGCGCGTCGACGTAGCGCCCGATCTCGGCCGGCGACTGCGCGAGCGCGATGCCCGTAGCAAGTATTAGCTCCCCGCCCTGGAGCAGGCCCCGGCTGTCGGCGAGCTCGATGACGTGCAGCCAGCGGATCCGCCGGCCGAGGTGCTGCTGGCCGGCGACCACGACCGGCGAGCCCTGCACGGTGCTGGGCATCGCCAGGAAGTCCGCGATCGTGAAGGCGCTCAGGCCCGCCGGCTCCGGGCTCCCGGCGCGCGTGACGGCGTGCAGCTGCGGGACTGCTCGGTCGGCGGCCAGATGGACTGCTTCGGACACCCTGGTTCCTCCCTGTCGCCCGCCGACTGCGGGTCCGGGCTGTTACCGGCGTTCCATGTGTGTCACTCACGTAACCCGGAAGTATTCCACGTCACCCGCCTGCCGGGGAGGTCAGCGAAACGAATATTTGACCCGCGCGCAGGGCACTTGCGCCGGGTCGCCGGCCGTCATACTGGTGTTATGACGGCTTCCCTCCCGAACGCATCCGACGTCGCGAGCACGAACAGCACCCGCACCGAAGCTGTTCGGCAGACCGCGGCGCGGCTGTTCGAGGCGGCGGGCTACTCCGCCACGACGATGAACGACATCGCCGAGGCCGTCGGCGTCCTGCCCGGCAGTCTGTATCATCACTTCCGGTCAAAAGAGGACATAGCCGTCGAACTCCTACTGGAGCTGAACCAGGCCCTCGACGAGTGCGGCGTCGCCGCGAGCCGCCGGTCCGACCTCGCGGCCGCCGACCCGGAAGCGGCCGTCCGGCTGCTGACCACCGAGCTCACCGAGCTCAGCTTCCGCCACGCCGCCGCCATCCGGCTGCGCGCCCACGAGGCACCGCCCAGCGTGGCCACCGCCCGCTTCGCCGAGGCCATGCAGGCCCAGACGCCCGCGCTCGACCGCGCCTGGCGCAGCACGGTGGGTGCACTGGCGACGGTCCGGCCGGCCCCGCCCGTCGACCTCACGATCGTCCGGTTCGCCCTGCGGCGGCTCGCCTTCTACGCACCGGTCTACTACCCGGGCGTCGCCACGCCGCGGGCGCTCGGCAGCCACCTGTGCGACATCGTGCTGCAGGGCCTCGTCCCCGACTGCCCCGCGGACGAGGAGCTGGACGGCTCGGCGGCGCTGGAGGCGGCGACCTCCACCATCGCCGGCTGGCGCAGCCCGGAGCGGCCGGCCGCGCAGGGCGACCGCGCGGAGATCGTCGCGGCGGCCCGGTCCGAGTTCGCGCGGCGCGGTTACGAGGCGACCACGATCCGTGACATCGCCAACGCCGCCGACGTGCGCATGGGCACCCTGTATCGCCGGGTCGAGTCGAAGGAGGCGCTGCTGCGGGAGATCATCGACGACCACGGCGCCCATTTCGAGCAGGCGTTCCAGGCGGTCATGTCCGCGGGCTCGACCCCGCCGGAGACCCTCGACGGCCTGGCGCGCGTCTTCGTGCACATGAGCCGGCGGTACCGCGAAGAGGCGCGCATCGTGCTCTACGGCTGGGCGCAGCGCGAGGCGACGACCAGTCCGCTGCACGAGTACTACGTCGCGACCCAGCGGCGGCTCGCCCGGTTGGAGCGGCTCATGCAGCACGGCTTCAGCACCGGGCAGATCCGCCGGATCGCCGACCCCACCGAGCTGTCACTGCACTTCCGTTCCCTGCTGTGGCTGCCCTTCCACGAGCATGCCCGCACCAGCGAGGCACGGGCGCACGCCGGCCTGCGCTGGATCCTCCTGCGGGGGGTGCTGTCACAGCGGTGACCCGCCCGTGACGATGCGCACCTCGCAGTTGAGGGCCGCCTCGAGCGCGGTGTGCAACCGGCTCTCCGGCACCCGCCGCAGGTCGCCCGGCGCCAGCGTCACCGTGACGAGCTCCTCGTCGCCGTCCACCCGCCGGCGCACCGCACCGTCGACCCCGAACGCGGCGAGCACCCCGCGCGCGTCGTCGTCGGTGCCCCGGCTGACGTAGGTCACCACACCGGCCGTGGCCGGGGCGCCGAACGCGTCGGCGACCAGGGCCACGTGCTTGTCCACGTGCTCGTCCAAGTCCGCCGGGTCGAGACCGGCGACGATCAGCTCCACCTCCCGGTTGCGGCCCGGCAACCGGTCCGCCGGCGAGGCGACGACCTCGATCCCGAGCTCCCGCAGCCGGCGCAGGCCCGCCTCGTAGCCGGCGGCCGGCATGGTTCCGTCGCGGTCGAAGACCACGCGCACAACGGCTGTCCGCATGCCACGACGCTAGCATCGGCGGGCGGCCGGCCCTAGACTCCTGCCCACGATCGGAGCAAATTCTTGGTCCGGACACGCGGGCCCCGTCGCGAGTGGAGCGTGTGCCAGGTGCTCAGAGTCCGTCCACGCCGGGGGCTGGTCCTGCTCGGCCCCGCGTTCATCGCCGCGATCGCCTACGTCGACCCGGGCAACGTCGCCACCAACGTCACGGCCGGCGCGAAGTACGGCTACACCCTGGTCTGGGTCGTCGTGCTCGCCAACATCATGGCCGTGCTGGTGCAGTACCTGTCGGCCAAGCTCGGCATCGTCACCCGCCGGTCGCTCGCCGGCCAGCTCGGTACCCGCCTACCCACGCCGGCCCGCATCGCCTACTGGCTGCAGGCCGAGGCGATCGCCGTCGCCACCGACATGGCCGAGGTGGTCGGCGGCGCCATCGCGCTGGCGATCCTGTTCGACGTCCCGCTCGTCGCGGGCGCGGTGTGCACGGCCGCGGTGTCGCTGCTCATCCTGAGGGTGGGCGACCGGCGCGGGCAGTTCACGCTCGAACGCGTGATCATCGGCTTCCTCGCGCTGATCCTCGTCGGGTTCGTGGCCGGGCTGGTGGTGGACCCACCGTCCGGATCGGCGTTCGCGGGCGGACTCGTGCCGTCGTTCGCCGGCAGCGAGAGCGTGCTGCTCGCCTCCGGCATCATCGGGGCGACGGTCATGCCGCACGTCATCTACCTGCACTCCAGCCTGACCACGTCCCGGCTCGACCACCGCGGCGAAGGGCTGGAGGTGTCCCGGCTGCTGGCCGCGACCAAGCTCGACGTGGTCTCGGCGCTGCTCGTCGCCGGCGTGCTCAACCTGTCGCTGCTGCTCCTTGCCGCGTCGAGCCTCAACGGGCTGCCCGGCACCGACACCCTGCAGGGCGTCCACGCCCTGATCTCCTCCGAGGTCGGTACCGGCGTCGCGCTGCTCTTCGCAGTGGCGCTGCTCGGATCCGGGCTCGCCTCCACCGCGGTCGGCAGCGCCGCCGGTGCCGAGGTCATGCGCGGGCTGCTGCACCGGCAGATCCCGCTGCTGCTGCGGCGCGTCCTCACCGTCATCCCGGCGATCGCGATCCTGGCGATCGGCGCCGAACCCAGCGCCGCCCTCGTCATCTCGCAGGTCGTGCTCTCCATGGGCATCCCGTTCGCGCTCGTCCCCCTGGTCGTGCTGACCGCGCGGCGGCGCGTCATGGGCGAGCACGTCAACCGCCCGCTGACGACGATCGCCGCGACGGCCGTCGCCGTCTGCGTCGTGTCGCTCAACCTGGCGCTGCTGTACCTGACGTTCTTCAGCTGACGGTGGCGGCCGGGCGATTGACAAGCTGTCGGCGATCTCCGCGCCCTGACTGACACTGTGTCCATTGTCGGCGGGTCACGGGTACCAGACGATGAGCCCATGACTGAGGCACTCGTCGAACACTGGGTGGACAACGCGAGGTACCCGGGCACGTCCGCGCGTCGCGGCGCGGTGACCAACCCCGCCACGGGCAAGGTGACCGCGTCGGTCTGCTTCGCCGACGAGGCCGACGCCCGGCACGTCATCGCCGCGGCGGCGCGGGCGGCGCGGTCCTGGGGCCGTAGCTCGCTGACCACCCGGGTGCGAATCATGTTCCGGTTCCGGGAGCTGCTCAATGCGCGCAAGGAGGAGCTGGCCGCGATCATCACCGCCGAGCACGGCAAGGCGCTCGACGACGCCCTCGGCGAGGTGACCCGGGGGCTGGAGGTGGTCGAGTTCGCGTGCGGCATGCCGCACCTGCTCAAGGGCGCCTTCTCCGAAAGCGTCTCGACCGGCATCAACGTGCACTCGAAGCGCCAGCCGCTCGGCGTCGTCGCCATCATCAGCCCGTTCAACTTCCCGGCCATGGTGCCGATGTGGTTCTACCCGATCGCGATCGGCGCCGGGAACACGGTCGTCGTCAAGCCCAGCGAGAAGGATCCGTCGGCGCTGCTGTGGACCGCCGAGTTGTGGAAGGAGGCCGGTCTGCCCGACGGCGTCTTCAACGTGCTGCAGGGCGACAAGGTCGCCGTCGACGCGTTGCTGGACTCCCCCGACGTCGCGGCGGTCAGCTTCGTCGGCTCCACCCCGATCGCGCAGTACGTGTACGAGCGCGCGACCGCGAACGGCAAGCGGGTCCAGGCCCTCGGCGGCGCGAAGAACCACATGCTCGTCATGCCGGACGCCGACCTGGACGTCGTGGCCGACGCCGCAATCAACGCCGGCTTCGGCTCGGCCGGCGAACGGTGCATGGCGATCAGCGTCCTCGTCGCCGTGGGTCCGGTCGCCGACGACGTCATCGCCCGGATCACCAGCCGGATGGCCAAACTGCGCGTCGGCGACGGCACCCTCGGCTGCGACATGGGCCCGCTGGTCACCGCGGCGCACCGGGACCGGGTCGCGTCGTTCGTCGACGCCGGCGTGCAGGCCGGCGCCAAGCTCGTCGTCGACGGCCGCGACGTCGTGGTGGACGACCGGCCCGACGGGTTCTGGCTCGGCCCGACGCTGTTCGACCACGTGACACCCGACATGACCGTGTACACCGAGGAGATCTTCGGGCCGGTGCTCAGCGTCGTGCGGGTGGGCACCTACCGCGACGCGGTGGACCTGGTGAACGCGAACCCCTACGGCAACGGGGTCGCGCTGTTCACCCGCGACGGCGGGGTCGCCCGGGACTTCGAACAGGACGTGCAGGTCGGCATGATCGGCGTCAACGTCCCGATCCCCGTGCCGATGGCGTACTACTCGTTCGGCGGGTGGAAGTCGTCGCTGTTCGGCGACAGCCACGCACACGGCGTCGAGGGTGTCCACTTCTTCACCCGCGGCAAGGTCGTCACGAGCCGCTGGGTCGACCCGGCGACGTCACCGTCGAGCGGCCTGGCCCTCGCCTTCCCGACCCACGACTGAACCGCCCGACCGGACCACGTCATGCCTTCCCGGCATCGCCTCATCCTGTTCGTGCTGTGCTCCGGTGTCCTCGCCCAGCCGCTGCTGCAGGCGCTGACGGTGCCCACGCTGCCGCGGATCCAGCAGCGGTTCGACACCGACCAGTCCACGGCCGCCTGGGTGCTCACCGCGTTCCTGCTCGCCGCGTCCGTCGCCGCCCCGGTCGGCGGACGCGCCGGCGACGCGTACGGCAAGACCCGGGTGCTCGCGATCTCGCTGGGGCTGCTCGCGGTGGGCTCGCTGGCCGCGGCCGCGGCGGGTTCGATCGGGCTGCTGATCGCGGCCCGGGCGGTGCAGGGCCTCGGTGGCGGCGCGGTGCCGCTGTCCTTCGCCATCCTCCGCGACCATCTGCCCCAGCACCGGCTGCGCGGCGCCGTCGCGCTCACGTCGTCGCTGCTGTCGGTCGGCTTCGCCGCCGGCATCGTCGTCGCCGGCCCGATCCTCGACGGGCTGGGGTACCACTGGCTGTTCCTCCTGCCGGCCATCGCGGCGGCGGCCGGCGCGCTGGCCGTCCTGTGGCTGATCCCCGAGTCGCCGGTACGCTCAGGCGCCCGGATCACGCCCGCGCCGGCGCTCCTGCTGGCCGGCTGGCTGGTCACCCTGCTGCTCGGCGTCACCCGCGGGCCGCACGCCGGCTGGTCGTCGCCGTGGGTGCTCGGCCTGCTGACGTCGTCCGTGGCACTGGCCGCCGCGTGGCTGTACTCGGAGTCGAAGGTCCGCACGCCGCTCATCGACCTGCGGATGATGGCGACGCGGGGGGTGTGGTCGGCGAACCTGGTCGCGCTGACGATCGGGATCGCGATGTACGGCTCGTTCGCCTTCCTGCCGCAGTTCACGCAGACACCGAGCGACAGCGGGTACGGCTTCGGGGCCTCGGTGACGGCGGCCGGGCAGCTGATGCTGCCGTCGTCGGTCGTCGGGTTCCTGTGCGGCCTGTCCGCCGCCCGGCTGGCCGCCTGGCTGGGTGTGCGCCTCACGCTCGTCTACGGCTCGCTCGCCACGGCGGCGTCGCTGGCCATGGTGACCGTCCTGCACGCCGAGGTGTGGCAGGTGGTCGTCGCCAGCTGCGTCTGCAGCGCGGGCACCGGCATCGTGTTCGCCAACCTGGCCAACGCGACCGTGGACGCCGTCCCGGCCCACCAGACCGGCACCGCGATCGGCATGAACGCCAACATCAGGATCGTCGGCGGCGCGATCGGTTCGGCGGTGGGCGTGACCGTCCTGACCGCGGACCTGCTCCCGTCGGGGTATCCGACGGAGCGGGGTTACGTGCTCGGCTTCGCCTTCATGGCCGCCACGTCGCTGGTCGCCGGCCTCGCGGCGCTGCTCATCCCCCGGCCCGTCGTCGACGAGCACCCGGGCGCCCACCAGGACACCGACGCCCCGTCGGTACCGGCGGCGACGCAGCGCTGAGCAGCTCGGCTGTGCGCTCATCGAGGGTCTACGGTGGTCCGGTGGACCACACCGGGAAGTGGTGCCGGAGGGTTTCGAACGGGCCCACCCCTCGAAACGGGGCCCGGCGAGCGTGTGGATAGTGTGCGAACCCCTCCGAGTCGTTCGTCCCCGCCCGGCGAGCAGCGTTTCGAAGAGTACGTGCGCGCCCGGGTCGCCGGGCTGTCACGCATCGCGTACCTCCTGACCGGGGACGCGCACCTCGCCGACGACCTCGTCCAGGTCACGCTGATCGAGGTCGCCGCGCGCTGGGAGCGGATCCTGGCCGGCGGGGACCCGGAGCCGTACGTGCGCAAGGTGCTGCACCGCAAGCACCTCTCCTGGCGCCGGCGCTGGCGGCGCGAGGCGGTGCCGACCGGGGCCCTGCCGGAGCGGGCCGGGCCGGACATCTCCGGTGGGGTGACCACCACGGTCGCGGTCCGCGAGGCGCTGGCCGCCCTGGCCCCGAAGCAGCGCGCCGTGCTGGTCCTGCGCTACTTCGAGGACCTGACCGAGACGCAGGCCGCGAGCGTCCTCGGCGTCACGGTCGGCACCGTCCGCAGCCAGACCCGCGACGCCCTGGCCCGCCTGCGCAAGCTCGCCCCGGCGCTGACCGATGTTGTGAGGGTGACCCGATGACCGCAGACCTGCGCCGCGTGCTCGCCGATCTGGCCGAGCAGTCCCGGCCGCTGGACAGCCGGGACGATCTGTGGCGGCGCGGCCGCCGGCTGCGTCGCCGGCGGCGGTTCACCGCGACGCTCGGCGGTCTGCTGGCGCTGCTGGCGCTCG
Source organism: Dactylosporangium sp. NPDC005572 (assembly GCF_040605515.1). Taxonomy (NCBI): domain Bacteria; kingdom Bacillati; phylum Actinomycetota; class Actinomycetes; order Micromonosporales; family Micromonosporaceae; genus Dactylosporangium; species Dactylosporangium sp. NPDC005572. The sequence goes on from NZ_JBEXCY010000176.1 coordinate 10,788, forward strand.
CGGCGCTGCCGATCGCATGGCGGGCAACCCCCGGACCGGCCGAGGTCGGCGACGGCGGCAACGCCGTCCTGCCGAGCAGTTTCGGCCTCGCGCACTCGTGGCAGCAGACCGCCGAGCGGTCACCGAACGGCCCGGCCATGCTGAGGTTCGTCGTGGACCACCGCCCGGCGGTCGAGATCCTGCCCCGGCCGCCGGCGACCGTGATCGGCCAGGACGGCTCGTACCGCACGACGTCGCGCGTCGGTGGGCGGCTCTCTCCCGACGGGCGGCTGCTGGCCGTCGGGACCTCGATCGTCGACCTCACCTCCGGCCGGACCGTCCGGATCGCCGAGCACGAGCACTCGACAGTGCACGTCCTCGACTGGTCCGCGCAGGGAACCGAGGTGCTGGTAGCCGTCGATCCGTACCCGGTCGAGGGTCAGTCGGACGCGGTCCGGATCGTCGTCGTGGACGCGGCAAGCGGGCGCGGCCGGACGTTGCTGTCCGTGGGCGTCGACCCGCAGGCCGTCGAGAGCGAGGGAATGTTCTCGCCCGACGACCGGCGGATCGCGTTGGTCCTGCGGAGGTCGGCCGGAGCCCAGCAGGTGACGATCGTCGACGCGGCCGACGGTACGGTGGAAGCCACGATGCCGCTCACCGACCGTCAGCGGCTCGCGGGATGGACCGCCGACGGAACCCGCCTCGTCCTGGTCGCCGCAGAGGTCTGTGACTGGTTCACCTGCACCCGGAACCTGCCCAGCCGCCAGCACGTGCTCGACGCACGCGCCCGTCAGCGCTGGCACCTGCAGTTCGCCGACCCGGCCACCGGCGACGTCGTCGACGAGCCGCGGACCGGCCGGCCCGGCTGGCCGGACCGGCTCGTCGGCTGGTCCGGCGGCGACTCCGTGTGGATCGTGAACGACCGCGAGATCGACGCCGTCCGCCCCGGCGAGCCCGCGCGGCGGCTGTCGGTGGCCGACGGCGAGGTGCAGCAGCTCGACGTGGCCGCCGACCTGGTCAGGCAGGGACGCTTCGGCGGTCCCGCGATCCACGCGCCGGCCTGGCCGCCGCGCGCCGAGGGGTACTGGATCCTCGGCATCGGCGGGACCGGCGCGGCGGCGGCGGTGCTGCTGGTCGTCTGCCTCGTCAGGCGGGCCCGGCGACCCCGCGCCCCCGCGGGTCCCGAACCGTCGGACTGACCGCTCAGGTGCCCTCGACGCCGATGCGGGCGCGCAGCGTGTCGGCCCACAGGTCCGCGGTGTAGACCTCCGTGCCGGGCTGGTACTTGCGGCCGCCCTCGGCGAGCGGGCCGGCGTCGACCGGCTCGAAGCCGATCTGCTCGACGAGGTCAAAGACCCGCCACTTGGCGTTCGGATCGTCACCGGCGACCGCGATGCCGTACCGGAGGTTCGCCCCGGCCGACCGGCCGTGGTCGCGCAGGTGGTCCCAGCGCATCGCGTTGAACGCCTTGACCACGTGCGCGCCGGCGAGGTGCCGCTGCATCAGCTCGCTGCTGGTCACCTCGCCGTGCTCCAGCTCGTCGTCGTGCCCGTCGCGTTCCGGGTCGTAGTTGGTCGCGTCGATCACCGTCCGGCCGGCCAGGGCCGCGGCGGGCAGCTCCCGGTACTGGCCGAACGGCACGGCGACGATCACGACGTCGGCGTAGCGGGCCGCCCGCTCGGCGGTGACGGCGTGTGCGTGACGGCCGAGCTGATGCTCGAGGTCGCGCAGGGTGTCCGGACTTCGGGAGTTCGCGATGGCGACGTCGTCGCCGACCGCGGTGTACAGGTGGGCCAGCGTGGAGCCGATCCTGCCGGCGCCGATCACACCGATCTTCATACCGGTGCCCTACCCGCTGACGGCCCGTTCACGCGACCGGCCGTCACCAGGCGAAGCGCTCGCGGTGCAGGCGCGGGGCGGGGACGCCGACGCGGCGGGCGGCGCGCAGGACGGCGTCGGTCCACGGGTCGGGGCCGCAGACGTAGACGTCGTGGTCCGCCAGGTCCGGGGCCAGGGAACGCAGCGCCGCGATGTCGTCGTAGTCGGCGTACACCACCGGCAGCCACGAGCCGGGGGCCGCGCGCGGGCCGACGAGCGGGACCAGGCGGACGCCGCGCTCCCGGGCCAGCCACTCCAGCTCGGGCAGGAACGCCACCTCCTGCGGGTGGCGGGTGCGGTACACCAGGGTCGCCTTGCCGTGGCCGTACGGCAGGTCCCACAACAGCGCCAGCAGCGGGGTGACGCCGACGCCGCAGCCGAACATGGTGACCGAGCCGCCGCTGTAGGTGTCGGCGGTCATCCGGCCGTACGGGCCCTCGATGACCACCTTCGTGCCGGGGCGCAGGGCGGCGACCCGGGCCGTGGCCTCGCCGACCGTCTTCACGGTGATGCGGAGGCGGTCGGCGCGGGGCGGGCCGGACAGGGAGTACGGGTTGCCGCGCCAGCCGCCCTCGCCGTCGAGGAAGCGCCAGACGAAGAACTGGCCGGCGCGGGCCCGGAGGCGGTCCAGGCGGCGGCCGCGCAGGTAGACCGAGACCAGGCCGGGGGCCTCCTGGACGACCCGGTCGACGCGCAGGCGGTGGCGCAGCGTGCGCCAGACCGGCATGCCGAGGCGGAAGACGACGGTGGAGCCGGCGGCGGCGCCGTACATGGTCCACCAGAACGCCGACGCGAACGGGGTGCCGAAGTCGCTGCCCAGCCACAGCTCGTGCGGGATCGCGAGGGCGATGCCGGCGTACGCGTACAGGTGCAGCAGGTGCCACGTGGCGTAGCGCAGCCGCCGGCGGACCGGGCGCAGCGACGTCACCGTCACCAGCACCAGGGCGAGCAGGCCCAGGGTCGCGGGGACCATGCCGCGGTACACGGTCAGGAACGCCCACATCTGCCGCGCCGGGTCGGTGCCGGTCCGCTCGGCGTACGCCACCAGGGCCAGGGCGACGTGGGCGAGCAGCAGCGCGAAGGAGGCGGTACCCGTCCAGCGATGCCAGCGGCCGAGCGAGTCCTGGCCGAAGGCGCGTTCGAGCCACGGGATCCGGGCCATGCCGAGCACCTGCAGCAGCAGCAGGTCCGTGGACCACAGCGCGGCGAGGCGGCCGGCGGCGGCCAGGCCGGGAGCGGACGTGGACAGGCCGGCCACCCACAGCACGGTGACGACGGCCAGGGTGGACGCCGCGAAGAGCTTCGCCGCGGTACGCACAACACACCTCAATGGGAACGAGGAACGGCCCCGCCACCATGGGCGGGGCCGTTCGGAGGGACGAGATCAGCCGCCGGTGAAGGACGGGGTGGTGCCGCACTTCGCCTTCGCGTCGAGGCAGACCTTCACCAGGGGGCCGAGGTTCTCCGGCTTCCAGGCGTTGACGAAGTCGCCGTGCATCGACGAGGCCATCCCCGACGACAGCGCGAGGCCGTCGCCGCCGAGGGACTCGTAGTTCACCATGAAGGACAGGTTCGGGATGGCGACCGGGTAGTCGCCCTGGCACTTGCCGTTCTTCGCGCCGCCCATGTGCGACTTGTGGTCCGGCGAGTCGATGTGCTTGCCGTCCCAGCAGTCCTGGAAGGTCAGCTGGAAGATGAGGTTGCCGCCGGGGGCGCAGACCGGCCAGTTGCCGTCGGCGCTGCGGCCGGTCTCGGCGCTGCCGGCGCACCAGAACTGGCCCGGGGCGCCCTTCTGGGTGGCGACCTGGCGCTTCGCGTCGCCGTGGACCATGACGAGGCCGGGCGGGAACGGCACGGTCACCGACGGGTCGGGCAGGCGCGACCCGTAGTACACCCGGAAGCTCTTGATCTTGACCGGCTGCCCGTTCCTGAGCAGCTGGGGCACCCAGTAGGCGCTGTTGTCGCCCGGGGCGTTGCAGTTGGTCTTGCGGGCGAAGAGGTCGGCCGGCTTGGTGTTCGCGTCGACGGTCGGCCCGAAGAACGTGTGCATGTGGGACGCGCCGGACAGGCCGGGCAGCACGATCGGGTCGTCCTTGGCCTCGTTCGACACCGAACAGTCGGTGTGGAACTCGGCGACCCGGGTGGTGCCCGCGGGCACCGGCAGCTGCTTGAGCTGGTTGAACGCGGCCAGCTCGGCCTGCCACTTGGCCTGGTCGACGTCGACCCAGCCGCCGGCCGGGGCCGGGGCCGAGGTGGTGGGTGAGGTGCCGCCGGTCGGGGCGGCGCTGCTCGGCGCGGGCGGCGCGACCGTGGCGGTCGCCGGCGGGCGGGTGCCGTCGCCGAGCGCGAACCAGTTGACGTTCACGAAGTCGCTCTTCTGGCCGCTCTTCATCACGGCGACCAGGGTCTGCGGGCCGGACGGGACGCTCGCCGCGGTGGCGGTGACGGTCGTCCACTTCTGCCAGCCGCCCGTGTACGCGACCGGGAAGGTCGCCACGAGCGCGCCCGCCGGCGAGCCGAGGTGCAGCTCGATCGAGCCGCCGGCCCGGTTGTTGGCCGCGATCCGGGCGCTGAGCTGGGCGCCGATGGTCACCTTGTCGTACTGCATCCAGTCGCCGTCGGCGAGCCACCCGACGTTCTTGCCACCGCCGCTGTCGGCCGTGTTCTCGGTCCGCGCCCCGTTCTGGGCCGACCAGCTCTCCGCCTCGATCTTGCCGGGCGCGGCCTCGTCGGCGTTCGCGGTCGCGAGGTAGACCCCGCTCGTACCGACCGCCGCGACGACCGCGGCGCCGATGATGAGGTTCCGGGCCCGGCGCCTTCCGCGCGGGTTGGGGGAATCGTTGTGCATTCGTCTGTCTCCGCCGTCCTGGGCTGACGTCGTGGAATCCGTGCGGTCAGCAAATTACGGCAGCTCAGAGGCTTAGTTCAAGACGTAAAGGAAGACTTAGAACAGCACGCTTCCAGCGCTGCTGGTCGGGTCTCGGACCCCATTCGATTACGTTTTTCCGGCTTAATTTTGGCTTAAAGGCGGAGCGGATGCGGACGGTGACCTTCCGCAGGATCCCGGGCACCCCGAACTCCCCGTCGTCGATGCGGACAGTGTCGCAATCCGATTCAAGGGCCGGCGTCCCGGGTGTGCCTCACGACCCACGCTCAACCGCCCGCCGCGGGTCCGCCTCCTCAGCGGGACCGCTGGAGGCGGAGATGGTCGGGATGGTTGCCCGCAGCAGGGTGCCGCCGCCGGTGGGGCTGGTGATGGTCAGGGTGCCGCCGAGTGCCTCGACCCGGTCGCGGAGGGCGGTGAGGCCGGTCCCACGATGGGGGTCGGCGCCTCCGGCGCCGTCGTCGCGGATCGACACGTGCAGGGCGTCGTCGCGGGTTTCGGCCTGCACGCGCACGACCGTGGGGTGGGCGTGTCTGGCCGCGTTGGTCAGCGCTTCGGCGACGAGGTGATAGGCGGCCACCTCGATCACCGGTGGCATGCGCGTGCAGGCGTGCAGGTCGAGGTCGACCGGTACCGGCGACCGGCGGGCGAGTGCCTTGAGCGCGGGCGGCAGCCCGCCCGCGGCGAGCAGCGTCGGATGGATGCCCCGGGAGATCTCCCGCAGGTCGTCCACGGCGCTGTTCAGGCCGCACAGGGTGCGCGTCAGGTCCGCCTTGGTCTGCTCCAGCTCGGGCGGCAGGGCGGCCTGCATGACGCCCAACTGCAACGCGATGGCGAGCAGATGCTGCAGTGTGATGTCGTGCAGGTTGCGTTCGATGCGCTGCCGGGCCTGGTCCGCGGCGGCGACGAGCCGGGCCCGGGACGCGGCGAGCTGGGCCTGGGTGTCGGCATTGGCGATCGCGGTGGCGGCAAGATCCACGAAGCGCGCGACGCGGGTCTCGATGTCCGGCGGCAGCGGCTCGGCCCGGGCGGACCCGACGGCCGCCACACCCCACAGCCGCCCCTCCACCACGATCGGTACCCCGACCGAGGAGCTGATACCGAGGTCACGAGCGAGCGCGCCGACGGGGCCGGGAACGTCCTGGAAACTGTCGATCCGGGCGGGACGGCCGCTGTCGCGCACCCGGGTCAGGATGTTCCCGCCTTCGAACGGCCAGCGCAGCTGGTCCGGCCGCAGGCCGGACAGGCTGGTCGACACGATGTTGACCATGCCGGCAGGTTCGTAGCGACACAGCCACGTGCTGTAGTCACCCAGCAGTCCGTGCAGCTCGGCGGTGATGGCGTCGAAGACGTCGGATGGACGACTCCCGTGGGCCACGAGCGTCGCCACCCGCCCCACCGCGGCCTGTTCGGCGGCGAGCCGGCGCAGGTGCTCCCGGCTCGCTTCCAGCGAGTCGAGCACGGCCGCACGTTCGTAGGCGGCGTGCAGCAGCGACACCAATGACGGCACAACGCGCTCCCGCAGCCGCTGCATCGTCCGTTCGGGAACGTCGACCGGCACCAGCATGGTCCCGAGGCGGGTGGTACCGGCGCGCAGTGGAAGTGCCGAGTGCCGGTCGTCACCGGGCACGGTGGCGAGGTGGATCGCCGCACCGGGGATGTCGAGCGATTGCGCGACGCACTGCGCAACGGCGGGCAGCACCGTCGAGAGGTCGTCCGCGTGCAGCAGCAGCCGAGCCATGTCCGCGGTCAGATCGGAGTCCGCGGCCTGCAGGGTGCGCAGCCGGGACAGGTTCGCCACCGCGCTCATGGCCACCGCGACGATGAGCAGGACCGCCAACCCGACGACCTGCCGCATGTCGGAGACCGCGAACGTCTCGACGGGTTCGACGTGGAAGAAGACGAACACCACGGTGCTCACCACCGCGGTCACCAGCCCGAGCCACATTCCCCACACCATCGAGGCCACGAGCACGCCGACGATGTAGATCATGCCCGGGTAGAACGGAGTCATGACCTGCCGGAGCGGATAGACCAGGATGGTCTCGCTCACGATCAGCACGGCGACGACCGCGATCCCCAGCCCGCGGGGCGGGGGTGTCGGTCGCACCAGCCATGACAGCGAACCGACATGCACCCTGAAAGTTTAGTCCGACAGCAGCGGTACCGGCCTGGAGCCCGGCTGCGCGGTCCTGACCGCCCCTGACCGGTGTCGATGTACTACCGTGCAGGCGACCACCCGCAGCGAAACCGGTGCGACGCCGGTGCTGTCCCGCAACTGTGATGCCCCGACCGATCCGGCCGGGGACTAGCCAGGTCGCCTGCCGGGGACGGTCGCGAACCGCGCTCTCGAGGAAGGGCGCCTTGCGGGCGGGGCCATGTTCGTCACCCTGTCGGCGAAGCACCGACTCCTCGACCGACAGGAGGACAGATGAGCAGACGCACGCCCGCAACCGTCGGCGCCACCCTGGTCGCCATCGCGCTCACGCTCGGCGCCTGCGCCGGCGGCGCGGACGACACCCCGCAGCCCGGCTCCACCGGCGCCGCCGCATATCCGGTGACGGTGGGCAAGGTCACGCTGCAGCAACGCCCGGCGAAGATCGTGTCGCTGTCGCCGAGCACGACCGAAATGCTCTTCGCGATCGGCGCCGGGGCGCAGGTGACCGCGGTCGACGACAACTCCGACTATCCGGCCGACGCGCCGAAATCGCAGCTGTCCGGGTTCCAGCCGAACGCCGAGGCGATCGCGGCCAGGAACCCGGACCTGGTGGTGCTGACCACCGACGCCAACAAGGTCGTCGACCAGCTCGCCAAGTTCAAGATCCCGGTCTACCTGGCGCCCGCGGCCGTCACGCTCGACGACACGTACCGGCAGATCGACGAGCTGGGCCGGCTCACGGGCCACGGCGACGAGGCCACCGACCTGGTCGGACGCATGCGCGGCGACATCGACAAGCTGATCAAGGACCTGCCGCCGCGCTCGAGCCGGCCGACGTACTACTACGAGCTCGACCCGACGCTGTACACGGCCACCAGCACGACGTTCGTCGGCTCCCTGTTCACCATGGCGGGTCTGCAGAACGTGGCCGATCCGGCCGATCCCGGCGGCGCGAAGGGCGGCTATCCCCAGCTCTCCGTCGAGGTGCTGGTCCAGGCGGACCCGGACCTGGTGTTCCTCGCCGACTCGAAGTGCTGCAAGCAGTCGGCCGAGACGGTCGCCGCCCGCCCGGGCTGGTCCGGCATCACCGCCGTGAAGACCGGGCGGATCGTCGCGCTGGACGACGCCGTGGCGTCCCGCTGGGGCCCGCGCGTGGTCGATCTGCTCCGGGCCATCGTCGAGGCAGTGGCCAAGGTACCGGCGTGAGACCCGGCCGTCAGCCCGCCGGTCGGCTGCGCCCGCGCTGGGTCCTGGCCGGCGTGCTGGCGGTGCTCGTAGCGCTGGTGGGCGGCGTCGCCCTGGGCCCGGTGAGCCTGCCGCCCGGCAGCGTCGCCGCCGAACTGCTGAACCTGGTGCCCGGCGTGCACCTGGACAGCGGCCTCAACGAGCGCGAGATCGCCATCGTCACCGAGATCCGGCTGCCCCGGGTGGTCCTCGGCCTGCTCGTCGGCGCGATGCTGGCCCTCGCCGGCGGCTGCTTCCAGGGCGTGTTCCGCAACCCGCTGGCCGACCCGAGCCTGCTGGGCGTGGCGGCCGGCGCCGGGCTGGCGGTCACCGTCCTCATCGCGTACCGCGGCGCCGCGCAGGGCACCGCGCTCGGCGGTCTCCCGCTGACCACGCCGGTGGTCGCGTTCGCCGGTGCGCTGGCCGCTGTGCTGCTGGCCTACGTGCTCAGCGCCGGCGGTGGCCGGGAACGCTCGCCGACCACGCTGATCCTCGCCGGCGTGGCGGTCTCGGCCTTCCTGGCAGCCGCGCAGACGTACGTGATGCAGCGCAACATCGACGCGATCCGCGAGGTGTACTCCTGGCTGCTCGGGCACCTGTCCACCGCCGGCTGGTCCGACGTGCGGGTCGTCCTGCCGTACGCGGCCGTCACCGCTGTGGTGATCCTGCTCCTGCGCCGGGAGCTGGACGTGCTCTCGGTCGGCGACGAAGAGGCCGCGAGCCTCGGGCTGCACCCGCAGCGGTCGCGGTACGTGCTGCTCGCCGCGGCCAGTCTGGCCACCGCCGCGGCGGTGTCGGTGTCCGGTCTCATCGGCTTCGTCGGCATCATCGTGCCGCACACCGTCCGGCTGCTCGCCGGCGCCAGCTACCGGGCGATCCTGCCGCTGTCGATGCTGTTCGGCGGCGCGTTCCTGGCCGTCGCGGACGTGGTGGCCCGCACCGCGGCCAGCCCCGCCGAGATCCCGATCGGGGTGGTCACCGCGTTCTTTGGCGCACCGTTCTTCGTGCTCGTCCTGCGTACTGCCGGGCGGGTGGCGCTGTGACCGGTTTCCGGAGCGAGGCGGAGGAGGCCGGGCACCATGAGGAGCGGAGCGGAGGACGCTTGACCGCAGTCGAGGTACGGGACCTGCGGGTGACGCTCGACGGCGCGGCCATCCTCGGCGGCGTGGACCTGGCCGTCGAGGCCGGCGAATGGGTCACGATCATCGGACCGAACGGTGCCGGCAAGTCGACCCTCCTGCGCGCCGTCGGCGGCCTGGTGCCCAGCACCGGGTCGATCGCCCTGTTCGGCACGCCGGTGGCCCGCCTGCCCCGACGAGCTCGGGCCCGGACCGTCGCGACCGTCATGCAGTCGCCGGTCGTCCCGCCCGGCATGGCCGTGTTCGACTACGTCCTGCTCGGCCGCACGCCGTACGTCGCGCCGCTGGGCCGGGAGTCCGCCGCCGACGTGGCCGCGGTGGGCGACGTGCTGGGCAAGCTCGACCTGGACCGCTTCGCCGGCCGGATGCTCGGCACCCTCTCGGGCGGTGAACGGCAGCGGGTGTTCCTGGTCCGGGCGCTGGTCCAGGGCGCCAGCCTGTTGCTGCTGGACGAGCCGGGCACCGCGCTGGACATCGGGCATCAGCAGGAGGTCCTGGAGCTGGTCGACGAGCTGCGCCGGGACGGCGGGCTGACGGTCCTGGCGACGATGCACGACCTGGCGATCGCCGGCGAGTACGCGGACCGGATGGTGCTGCTCGCCGGCGGCGCGGTCGTCGCCTCGGGCGCCCCGGCCGACGTGCTCACGGAGGAACTGCTCGCCACGCACTACCGGGCCCGGGTCCGCGTGGTGCAGGGCGAGCACGGCCCGCTGGTGGTGCCGGTCCGGTCGGCTCGTCGTCCCGCCTGAAACTTCCATCGCCGGGCGGCGGGCGCCGGCAGGGCACGGGCGGGCCGGCGTCCTGCAACAAACCTGCACACGCTCCGCCTTGCCGTACAGAAAGCGCTTTCCTAGCCTCATGCATGCCGGATGTTCGATGGCTTGTCCGCCTGGAGGCATGATGAGATCGAAGTTGCTCGTCGTCGGCACCGTCCTGGCCGTCGGCGCGACCGTGGGGCTGACCGCCGGCTCGGCGTCCGCCGCGTCCGCGCGCTACGAGGCGGAGGCCGCTCCAGCCGTCTGCATGGGCACCATCGACAGCAACTGGTCCGGATTCTCCGGGTCCGGATTCTGCAACGCCACCAACGCAACGGGCGCGTACGCCCAGTTCACGGTGAACGCCGCGGCGGCCGGCACGGCGACGCTCGGGGTACGGTTCGCCAACGGCACGAGTGCCCGCGCCGCCGGCGTGATCGTCAACGGTTCGACCGTGCAGTCGGCGTCGTTCGAGGGCACCGGCGCCTGGAACACCTGGGTCACCAGGACGCTGACCGTCAACGTCACCGCCGGCAGCAACACCGTGCGGTTCAGCCCCACCAGCGCCGCCGGCCTGCCGAACATCGACTACCTCGACGTCGACGTGAGCGGACAGCCGCAGCCGACCAGCACGCTGTACGTGGCCACCAACGGCAACGACAGCAACGCGGGCACGCCGAGCGCACCGCTGAGGACCATCCAGCGCGCCGTGGACCTGGCTCAGCCCGGCGGCACCATCCTGATCCGCGGCGGGACGTACGCGCCGGCCGCGAACATCCAGCTGATCAAGAACGGCACGTCGAGCCAGCCGATCACGATGCGCAACTACGACGGCGAACGGGTGGTCATCGACGGCGAGAACATGTCGTACACCCCGGGCGACGTCGGCTCCACGATCCCCCGCGCGGAGCGCGGCGCCATCCACATCGAGGGCGACTGGTGGCGCCTCATCGGTCTCGAGATCATCCACGGCCCGTACGCGGTGTTCGGCGTCGACGTCAACAACAGCGTCTTCGAGCGCCTGGTCACCCGGGACAACTACGAGACCGGACTCCACCTGCAGGGCGCATCCAGCAACAACCAGGTGATCAACCTGGACAGCTACGGCAACCGTGACCCGCGCAAGAACGGCGAGAGCGCCGACGGCGTGGCCATCAAGGAGGGCTCCGGATCCGGCAACGTCGTGCGGGGTGCCCGCCTGTGGAACAACGCCGACGACGGCCTGGACCTCTGGATGTTCCAGTCGCCCATCCTCATCGAGAACAGCCTGGCCTGGGGCAACGGGTACAACCGGTGGAACCTCCCCGACTACCAGGGTGACGGCAACGGGTTCAAGCTGGGCGGCAACGGGGTGGCCGCCAACCACACCGTTCGCAACAGCATGGCCTGGGGCAGCTCGGCCGGCGGGTTCGTCGACAACGACAACCCCGGCCAGCACCGCATCGATCACTGCACCGCCTGGAACCACCCCAAGGCCGGCTTCGACGTCAGCCGCTCCGACAGCACCCTGACCCAGAACCTCGCCGTCTCCAACGGCAGCAACGCCGCCCTCGGATCGAACTCCAGCGGCTCCGGGAACTCGTGGGACGTCGGCGGCAGCTGGTCGCTCGCCAGCACCGACCCCGCCGCGGTCACGGGGCCCCGCAACGCCGACGGATCGATCCCGTCGTCGACCTTCCTGCGCCCGTCGAACGGCGCCGACGTGGGCGCCCGATTCTGAGCGGCGCACCTGTCAGCGCGCTTCCATGGTGCGGCGCGGTGGCTTGCCGGCCACCGCGCCGCTGGTGTCGCCCGTTCGTCCACTGCCGGGTTCGTCCACTGCCGGGTTCGTCCACTGCCGGGTTCGTCCGCTGCGGGTTCGTCCGCTGCGGGTTCGTCCGCTGCCGGGTCAGGAGCCCCAGATCGCGGCCGCCCACTCCGGGTGGTCGATGAACGGGTTGCGGTTGTGCTGCCAGGCGGCGTAGATCCGCTCGTTGCGGCGCTTCTCGAAGGCGTCGGGGGGATCCTGCTGGTGCCACTGCAGCAGTACCGACAGCTTGCCGATCCGGGGGGCGGATCCGTTGCCGACCGAGTTGTTGATTTCGAGGTCGGGCCAGCCGTCGTCGCCCTCGTAGCGGATCGCCATGTACATGATCATGCGGGCGACGTCGCCTTTGACGGCGGCGCGGGGTTCGAAGGAGTCGCTGTCGGTGAGGCAGCCGGGGGCCTCGCTGACCGACGATCCGCCGAGGTCGAAGTCCTTGTTGCCGCGCGCGGCGTTGACCGAGACGTCCTCGGGGCGCAGGTGGTGCACGTCGGTGCCGGGCCCGGTGGCGGTGCCGAAGTCGCCGTGCGACTTGGCCCAGACGTGTTCGCGGTTCCAGTCGTTGGCGCCGCCGCCGTTCGTCGTCTTGCTCTGCGACCGGCCGGAGTACAGCAGGATGACGTTGTTCGTGTTGTTCGGGTCCTGGTCGGTGTCCTTCAGGGCGTTCCACACGCCGTCGTACGACAGGGTGGTCTGCACCTTGATGATGTTGTGCAGCGCCGCTCGCAGTGCGGGGCCGGTCTTGCCGGCGGCCGCGGCGTAGTAGGTCTCGACGGGTCCGGTCGGGGTCGGGCCGGAGGTCGGACCGGACGTCGGTGTGCTGCCGGCCAGGCTTATCGCGGTCGGGGACTTCAGGCCGCCGTGGGCGAAGTACGCCGTCAGCTGCCCGGCGACGACGAGCCGGCGGCCCATCAGCGACGGGTTGGACTGCAGCCCGAACGAGGCCCGGTAGGCGGCGGTGATCTGCACGTACAACATCCGCGTCGTGCCGGTCTCGCTCGCCGAGTCGGCGAGTGCCAGCGCGGTGTCACCGGTGAATCCGGACCGCAGGACGGTACTCGTGGCGGTCGGCTGCCCGACCACGTATCCGACGACCGACGCGCTCCGGCCGTCCTGCGCGGCGAGGGCCTGACTCACCGACAGGTCCGCCGCCACCGCCGCGGTCGAGCTCAGCACGACCACGGCGCCCGCCGTGGTCAGGGTCATGGCGAGCGCTACCGCGATCCGCCGGGTTCTCCACATGGTCGATACCTCGCCTCTCGGCAGTCACATCAAACTCTGCCGATATCGTAGATCGCCTATGGCCTGTCTCCCGGCCTGACCCGCACTCCTCCCCCATACCAGCCTCACCATCGAGGCCGGGCGATGGCCGTCGAGCGAGCACGACCCCTGGTGGGGCCGATCCGCCCTACCCCCGGCCGAGCGCAGGTGCCGGAGGTCCCGCCAGGCCCGGGCCGGAGGTCCCGGCGGAGTCAGGTGGTTGGGCTCTGCTGGGCAACCAGCCCCGCGCGGGACGCTGTGCTCAGCAAACGAACGGCGGACCACCACAGCCCCGGAGGGCACCCATGAAGCGCAAGACGCTCGACCTCATCGTCGGTTTCGGCCTCGTCATCCTGGCCGGGCTGCTGCTGGTCGCCGGCCTCGTCCTGACCAGCAACGCCAACTTCGCCAACGACTACGTCAAGACCCAGCTCAGCCAGCAGCAGATCACCTTCAAGACCGCCGACACCCTCACCGCCGAAGAACGTAAGTCGGCGTGCCTCGTCGAGAACGCCGGCCAGCAGCTCACCACCGGCAAGCAGGCCGAGTGCTACGCCAACGAGTTCATCGGCCTGCACCTGCAGTCCA
>NZ_JBEXCY010000177.1:0-24446 GCF_040605515.1 Dactylosporangium sp. NPDC005572
CGGCCGATCGGCAACGCGGGCGGCGCCACGGCCGCGGCGGTGCGCTCGGCGGTCGCCGCCGGTTTCACGTTTACGCTGCTGAGCAACGACGCCAGCCTGCTCGGCGGCGCCCTGCGGGCCGCCGTGGCCGCCGGGCGTTCGGTCCGGTTCGACGAGGTACCCCCGGGAGGACGAGGATGAGCGGTCTGCTCGACGGCAAGGTCGTCGTCGTCACGGGCGCGAGCGTGGGCATCGGCGCCGACGCGGCCCGCGTCTTCGCCCGCGAGGGCGCGTCGCTCGTGCTCGGCGCGCGCGGCGCCGAGGCGCTGGAGGCACTCGCGGCCGAACTGCGCGACGGCGGCGCGAAGGTCGCCGTGTCGGCCGGCGACGTGAGCGTGGCCGCGGACGTCGAGCGGCTCGTCGGCACCGCGGTCGAGACGTTCGGCCGGCTCGACGGCGCGTTCAACAACGCCGGCATGACCCAGTTCGGCCGGCTCGACGAGGTGCCCGAGGCGGACTTCGACCGGCTGTTCGCGGTGAACGTCAAGGGCGTGTGGCTGTGCATGCGCGCGCAGGTGCGGGCGATGACGGCCACCGCCGGGGGCGGGTCGATCGTCAACAACAGCAGCGTCGGCGGCTACCGCGGCAGCAGCGGGCTCGGCGCGTACCAGGGCAGCAAGCACGCCGTCATCGGGCTGTCGCGCACCGCCGCGCACGACTTCGGCCCGCTCGGCGTCCGGGTCAACGTGGTGGCGCCGGGCGCCACCGAGACGGCGATGTTCCAAGCCATGCGCGAGACGATGCCGGAGGGCGTGGCCCGCCGGATCGCCGCCATCCCGCTGGGCCGGGCGGCCGACCCGGCGGACGTCGGCGAGGCCGCGGCGTGGCTGCTGAGCGACCGGGCCCGGCACATCACCGGCGTCGTGCTGCCGGTGGACGGCGGCTTCAGCGCCTGAGGTCCACTGTGGATTTGGTCCACAGTGGACTGTCCGGTCACCCGGTTCGCATTGCGGTCATTGGATCTCAGCCCGCGCACGCTGGGTGAACCGACTTTCCGGCACACCCTGTACCGCCGCCGACCGGCTCGGTAATGTGCGCATCACGAGTTCGAAACATCGACATTCGAACCGTCCCGGCTCGGCCATCTCGGCCACTCCGGTCGGACCCCGCACACCCTGACGAGCGCGGTCGCGACCCTCCAATGATCGATGTTGGTCGATGCGATTCTCCCCCGAACACCCCACCAAACGGCAACGGACAGGGGACGCAACCATGACACGCACGAGGAGAGCGGCGACGGCACTGGTGCTGTTCGCCGGTCTCACCATCGGCCTCCCGGCCGCACCGGCCCCCGCCCTCGCGGCGCCGGTGACCGTCGACACGCTCGCCCGCGACGTCGCGCGGGTCGAGTCGGTGCGCGAGGTCAAGGACCTCCAGCGCACGTACGCCCAGCTGCACCAGTACGGCCGGTTCGCCGACATGGCGGCGCTGTTCGCCGACGACGGCGCGCTGGTGTGGGGCACCCAGGGGCTCGCCGCCGACGCCCCCGTCACCGGGCGGGCCGCCGTCGAGTCGTGGCTGGTGACCGACGCCGGCACGATGGACGGCATCCGGCCCGGCTCGCTGCACACCGAGATCAACGACAACCCGGTCGTGAGCCTGTCGACCGACGGCCTGTCCGCCAAGGGCCGCTGGGGCGTCATGCGCTTCAAGGGCAGCGGCGCGGGCGAGGCGCGCGTCGACGGCGGGATCTACGAGAACGAGTACGTCCTGCGCGACGGGCGCTGGCAGATCTCGCTGCTGCGGTACTACCCGCAGTACACCGGCACCTACGCCGCCGGCTGGCGCAGCATCAACGGCCAGTCGCTGCCGGTCGTGCCGCACCACTTCACGCCCGTCTCGGCCGGCATCCCGATCCCGCCGCCGGAGGGCGACGCACCGCCGGCGACGGCGACCGCCGAGCAGCTGGCGACCCGGATCAACCGGCTCGGCGACGAGGACGCGGTCCGCAACCTCCAGCACACCTACGGCTACTACGTCGACCGTCGCATGTGGACGGACGTGACGGAGCTGTTCACCGCCGACGCCACCTACACGATCGACAACGTCGGCACCTACACCGGGCCGGCGGGCGTGCGCCAGGCGATGGAGCGGATGGGGCCGGAGGGCCTGACCCAGGGCATCCTCAACGACCACCCGCTGTGGGACACGATCGTCGACGTGAACCCGAACGGGCAGGAGGCGACCGCCCGGGGCATCGAGCTCGGCCTGGTCGGCGACGCCAACACGCGGGCGGCGAGCTGGGAGTTCAGCGTGTTCCGCAACCTCTTCGTCAAGGACGACGGCGTGTGGAAGCTCAAGGAGGTCAGCCTCACCCCGCTCGTCGTGGCTGGCTACACCGCCGGCTGGGGCAGCGGCGGCGTCGCGCCGGTACCGTCGGGTGTGCCGGCGTTCCTCGACGTCGACGGGCGCAGCGCGCAGGCGGTGCCGGGGACCGCCGGGCAGACGGACCTGGCCGAGCTCAAGCGCCGGCTCGACCGGGCCCAGGGCTTCGACGGGGTCGAGAACGTCTCGTCGGCGTACGGCTACCTGCTCGACGACCTGCTCTGCAGTACCATGGCCGCCACCCATGCCACCAACGCGCACAAGATGTCGGCGTTCACCGGCTGGTACTTCGGCGTCGAGCGGATCACCCAGGCCTGCCAGCGCAACTTCGGCGGCGGCAACCCGGCGACCCTGCGCAGCAGCATCTCCTACCACTGGCGCCCGCAGCCCGTGGTGCTCATGTCGCAGGACGGCCGGTCGGCGCAGCTGCAGGTGAAGCTGTGGCAGCCCACGACCTCGAACTTCAGCGCCGGCATCATCCGCGGCGCCTACTACCACGACTCGTTCGTCGTCGAGAACGGTGTCTGGAAGCTGTGGAGCCTGACCGTCGACGAGCACTACTGGACGATGACGAACTGGGCCGGCGGCTGGTCCGCGGCGAACCCGCGCAGCCCGACCGCGCCGAACCCGCCGGGCGGCCCGCTGCTGCAGACCTACCCGCCGGACGTCACGATGGTCTCCGTCGGCGTCCGCGAGGAGGGCTTCCAGGGCGGCATCGGCCGGTATGTCGCCTGGCCCGAGATCCACAAGATGTGGTTCGACTTCCGCAACCCGGTCAGCGGCCGCGTGCCCGGCTCCACGGTCACCGACGGTTCGATCAACTACTGGCCGACCGGCTGCGTACCGTGCGAGGCGCAGCCCGCCTGGAAGTTCGGGGCGAACGGCTACCAGGCGACGCCGACCGGCCCGACGGCCGTCACGGCGACCGCCGCGCCGACCGCCTGGGGCACCGCCGCCACCGTGACGGTCGGCGTCGCCGCCGGCCCCGGCGAGGCGGTCAACGGCACCGTCGTGCTCCGCGAGGGCGGCACCGTCCGCGGCTCGGCCACGCTGTCCGGCACCGGCAGCGTGACGTTCACGCTCCCGGTGGGCCTGTCCGGCGGTACCCACACGATGACCGCGTCGTTCCTGGGCAGCGACCACCTCAACCCGGGCCGGAAGACGTTCCCGGTGACGGTGAACCTGCCGCCGGCGTGGTCGGCGTCGACGGTCTACAACTCCGGCGACAAGGTGACCCACGACGGCAAGGTGTACGTCGCCACGTGGTGGACCCGCAGCCAGGCGCCGGGCGGCAGCCCGACCGGCGCGTGGCAGGAGCTGGCCCTGACCGAGGACGGCACCGCGGTCTGGACCCCGTCGCGCATCTTCGACACCGGCGACGTCGTCACCTACCAGGGCAAGCGGTGGCGGGCGCTGTGGTGGACCCGCAACGAGACGCCGGGCACGCCGTACGGCTCGTGGGAGGAGCTCGCCCCGCAGCCCGCCGACGGCACCCCGGCGGCGTGGACCCCGACCACGGTCTACACGGCCGGCAACCGGGTGACCCACGCCGGCCACGTGTACGAGGCCCAGTGGTGGACCCGCAACCAGGAACCGGGCGCCGCGAACGGCCCCTGGAAGCTCATCAGCTGACCGATCCGTTCCCGGGCCGGGCCGCGCTCCTGCGGCCCGGCCCTTCCTGCCGCGCCGCCTACAGCAGGTCGGCGACGGCGGCGATGCCGGACTCGATGGCGTGGCGGGGCGTGTCGCCGAAGCCCAGCACCAGGCACGGGTGCGGGCCGCCCAGGCCGTACAGGCCGACGCCGCGCTCGCGGGCCCGGGCGATCACCCGCGCCTCGTCGGCACCCGGCGGGAGGTGGACCACGGCGTGGAAGCCGGCGGCCAGGCCCGTGACCCGGGCGTGCGGCGCGTGGACGGCCAGGGCGGCCATGAGGACCTCGCGGCGGGCGGCGTACTCGGCCCGGACGCGGCGCAGGTGCCGGTCGTAGCGGCCGGACTCCATCAGCGTGGCGAGGGCGAGCTGGTCGACGCCGGGGCTGCCGCGGTCGGCGAGCTGCTTGCCGTGGGTCAGGGCCGGGAGGAGGTGGTCGGGGGCGACGATCCAGCCGAGGCGCAGGGCCGGGGCGAGGGACTTGCTCACGGTACCGAGGGACACCACGCAGTCGGGGGCGAGGCCCTGCAGGGACCCGACCGGCTCCCGGTCGTAGCGGAACTCGGCGTCGTAGTCGTCCTCGACGATGACGCCGCCGCGGGTGCGGGCCCAGGCGATGAGCTCCTGCCGGCGCGGGCCGGACAGCACGACACCCGTGGGCCACTGATGGGCCGGGGTGACCAGGACGGCCTGCGCCGGCGTGCGGTGCAGGGCGGCGACGTCGAGGCCGTCGGCGTCGACCGGGACCGGCACCGTGGTCATGCCGGCGGCCGCGGCCTGCTCGAGGACGGTGGTGCCGGGGCCCGGGTCCTCCACCGCCAGGACGGCGGTGGGCAGCGCCCGCAGTACCACTGCCAAAGCCTGCGCCATCCCGGCACACACGATGACGTGGTCCGGGCTCGCGGTGACCGCCCGCACGCGGGTCAGGTAGCCGACGAGGACCTCGCGGAGGCGCGGCTGGCCGGCCGGGTCGCCGTAGCCGAACGCGGCGTCCGGCATGGTGCGGCAGGCCTCACGCACGGCCCAGGCCCAGTCCTCGCGGGGGACGAGGCCGAGGTCGGGGACGCCGGCCCGGAAGTCGGCGACCGGCGGCCGCTCGGGCGGCGGCGTGCGGGAGATCGACGGCGGGCGCTGCCGGGCCGCACCGGCCGCGACGCGGGTGGCCGAGCCGGGGCGACTGGTGAGATACCCCTCGGCCTGCAGCTGCGCGTAGCAGTCCTGGACCAGGCCGCGGGACAGGCCCAGCGCCCGGGCCAGCTCGCGGGACGACGGCAGCCGCTCGCCGGCGGGCAGCCGGCCCGCCCGGATCGCCGTGCGCAGCTGCTCCTCCAGCTGCGTGCGCAGCCCGGCCCCGCCTGTGCGGTCGATCGTGACGAGGAGCTCCGGACCCGAACCGGCCCACTCGACAGGCATGAAACTGGACCTTACCAGTGACCCGGTTCGTTCCTAGCGTGGTGGACGTGCACATCGACACCGCTCCCCGCCTGGTCACACCGCCGCTGCTACTGCGGCTCGTCTCCGTCGCCGCCTCGTCGATCGGCTTCTATCTCCCGCTGTCCGTGGTGCCGATGCTGGCCGGGCCGGCCGCGGGCCTCGCCACGGTGTCGCTGCTCGCCGCCACCGTCGTGGTCGAGCTGGTCACGCCGCAGCTGGTGGCCCGGGCCGGCTACCGCTGGGCCCTGGCGGCCGGGCTGGTGCTGCTCGGCGCACCGGCCGTCGCGCTGTCCTTCGACGCGTCGCCGGCGGTGATCGTCGCGGTCAGCGTCCTGCGCGGCGCCGGCTTCGCCGTGTGCACCGTCGCCGGCGGCGCCCTCACCGCGATGCTCATCCCGGCCGGCCGGCGCGGCGAGGGCCTCGCGCTGGTCGGGCTGACCAGCGGCGTGACCAGCCTGCTCGCCCTGCCGGCCGGCGTGTGGGTGGCGACCCGCTGGGGGTTCGCGCCGGTGTTCGCGGCCACCGCCGCCTGCACGCTGCTCGCGCTGCTGTCGATCCCCGGCCTGCCGCGCCGCACGGCGGCCGCCGGGCGGGACCACCGCGGCCACCGCGGCGTCCTCGCGGGCCTGCGCAGCCCGGCGGTGACCCGTCCCGCGGCGATCTTCGCGGCGTCCACGACGGCGATCGGCGTGCTCGTCACGTACCTGCCGCTCGCCACCGCCGGCCTGCCGGCCTGGGTCGCGCCGGCCGCGCTGCTCGCCCAGCCGGCCGCCGCCACCGCCGCCCGCTGGTTCGCCGGCCGCCTCGGCGACCGCCACGGCCCGGCCCGCCTGCTCACGCCCGGCCTGCTGCTGGCCGCGCTGGGCACGGCCGGCCTGGCCGGCGGCCCGCTGCCGATGGTGGCCGGCGCGCTGCTGCTCGGCGCCGGCTTCGGCGTGCTCCAGAACGCCACGCTGACGCTGATGTACAACCGGGCCCCGACCGGCGGTGAGAGCATGGTCAGCGCGATCTGGAACAGCGCCTACGATCTGGGCATGGCCGCGGGCGCGCTGGTGGCGGGCCTGGTCGTCGCCTCGGCCGGCTACCCGGCCACGTTCCTGCTGACCGCCGCCGCGATGCTGCCGGCCCTGGCCCTGATCCGCCGCGACCGCAGGCCCGAGGAGCTCAGCCGAACCGGCCGCGGCGCATGAGGTCGACGAACTCGGCGACGTCGAGGAAGCGGCACTCGGCGGTGGTCAGGTCGACGCGGATCGGCAGGTTGCCCGCCAGTTCGGCGTCGCGGTCGTCGTGGTCGAGCATGGCGGCACAATAGGCTTGGCCAGCAGTACTATGTGGCACATAATAATTCCGTGGCGAGTCCCGACGCGGTCGCTGCGATCCGTGCCTGGACGCGGCTCGACCAGGCCATCGCGGCGTTCAACCGGCAGCTGGAGCAGCGGCACGGCGTCACCGGTGCGCAGCTGGCGATCCTGCGGCTGGTCGCCGAGTGGGGGCCGGACCTGCCGCTCGCGCAGCTGCGCGACCGGCTCGTCATGCACCCGGCGACGCTGGGCCAGCTGCTGGACCGGCTCGCCGCCCGCGGCCTGGTGACGCTCGCGCCCGACCCGGCCGACCGGCGCCGGCGGCGGGTCGCGCTCACGGCCGCCGGGCGGGAGTGCGTCGCGCAGGCGCCGCTCGCGGGGCCGGTCCGGCTGCGGCAGGCGGCCGCCGACCCCGAGCGGCTGCGGCGCCTCGCCGACGCGCTCGACGACGCCATCGAACTGTTCGGGTTGGAGGAGTACGCACCATGACCGCACTCGAAGACCTCGTCAACATCGGGCCCGCGCTGGCCCGCGACCTGCGCGCCGTCGGCATCCCCGACGGCGAGACCCTGCGGGAGGTCGGCGCCCCGGCCGCCGCCGAGCGCCTCGAGGCGGCCGGCCTGCGCGACTGCACCCACGCCCGCCGCGCCCTCGACGGCGCGCTGGCCGGTGTGCGCTGGACGGCCGGCCGATGATCGAGGTACTGGGCGTCGACAACGTGCTGTTCAGCGTCGGCGACCTCGACGCGGCGGTGGAGTTCTACGGCGGGACGCTGGGCCTGCCGCTCGCGTTCCGCCTCGACGAGCCGGGGGTGGCGCTGTTCCGGCTGGGCCCCGAGACGCCGGGGCTGCTGGTGCGGCGCTCCGGCGATCCGCAGCGGGGGCGGGTCTGGCTGGAGGTGCCCGACGCCCGCGCCATCGCGGCCGAGCTGGCCGCCGAACCCTTCCGCGTGGCGACGGGGTGGACCGTCGAGGTCGCCGACCCGTGGGGCAACGTGGTCGGCTTCACCGACTACACCACGATGCCCGAACGCGGCCGCACGGGTCCCCGCCGATAGCTCCTCCGGCCGGCGCGGGCCGGCCCCGAGCGCGGACCCGGTTCGGCACCCCGTCGAGGTCCAGGAACACCGGTGGCGCCGGCATGGACGGATCGTCGGCGACGCGCGAGGATGCCGGCAAGGTGGCGGGCGGACCCATCGGCGGGGTCGTCCGGGTCACCGGTGGAGGGGTGTTCGTGGCCGGCACTGGTATCATAAATCAATTTGATGGAGGAAGCCCTGGGAGGAACGTGGAGAAGCGGCTGCCGACGAGGCGTGGCACCAACCTGCCAAGGATGGGCGACTTCAACGAATCGGTGGTGCTCGACGCGATCCGCAGGGTGCCCGACGGGCTCAGCCGCGTGGAGCTCGTCGACGTCACCGGGCTCTCCGCGCAGACGGTGTCGAACATCTGCCGGCGCCTGATCGACACCGGGCTGGCCCGCGAGGCGGGCACCCGCAGCTCGGGCAGCGGCAAGCCGCGCCGGCTGCTGCGGGTCAACGCCGGCGCGCGCTACGCGGTCGGCGTCCACCTCGACCCCGCGGTGGTCACGTTCGTGGTGCTCGACCTGCTCGGCACCGTGGTGGCCCGGGCCCAGCGGCCCACGCCCGAGGCGGCCGACCCGGACCACACCCTGGTCGAGATGAGCGAGTCGATCAACGCGCTGATCCGCGACTCCGGGGTGGCCCGGGAGACGGTCCTGGGGCTCGGCATCGCCGCGCCCGGGCCGGTGGACGTGGCGTCGGGGCTGGTCATCGCGCCGCCCGAGCTGGCCGGGTGGGGGCGGGTGCGGCTGCGCGACTACCTGGCGGAGACCACCGGGCTGCCGGTCCTGCTCGACAAGGACGTCATCGCGGCGGCGGTCGCCGAGCGCTGGGCCGGCGCCGCCCGCGACACCGGCAACTTCCTGTTCTTCTACCTCGGCACCGGCTCCGGCATGGGCCTGGTCGTCGACGACGTGGTGCTGCGCGGCTTCTCCGGCAACGCCGGCGAGGTCGGCGGGCTGTACGCCGCCTGCACCACGAACGCCCTGGTGAGCGAGGCGATCGAGCACGGGGTGCTGGGCCCGGAGTGCAAGCCGGCCGGGCCGCGCGACGCGGAGCAGAGCCTGCGGCAGCTGTGCCGGCACGCGGCGGCCGGCAACGTGACGGCCGGCGAGATCATCGACCGCTGGGCGGTGCGGGTCGGGCGCGGGGTGAGCGCCGCGGCGACGCTGGTCGACGCGGAGATGATCGTGTTCGGCGGGCCGATCTGGCCGCTGCTCGCCGAGCGGTTCACCGCGATCGTGCCGGGCATCGTGGAGAGCTCGCCGTTCGTGGAGCGGATCCACCCGACCGTGGTCACGCAGACCGCCCTCGGCATCGACGTGGGCGCGATCGGGGCCGCCTGCCTGGTGCTCGACCAGATCCTCTCGGTACAGCCGCAGTCGCTGCTGCTGGGTTAGGCCTACGGGCGGTGCACGGCGCCGTCCACGCCGCGCAGGAGCGCCCAGCGGTCGTGGTCGAGGGGCGGCGGCGCGGGGTACCGGCGGGCGGCGGCCTCGTCGAAGTCCACGCCCAGGCCGGGCGCCTCGGCGGGGTACAGCACGCCCCGCACCGGCACCGGCGCGCCCGGGAAGACCTCCAGGGTGGCGTCGCGGAACGCCGCCGCCTCCTGCACGCCGAACGCGGGCGTGGCGACGTCGAGGGCCACGTTGGCGGCCTGCCCGACCGGGCTGACGTCGCCCGGCCCGTGCGGCGCGGTGCGCACCCCGAACAGCTCGCACGCGGCGGCCAGCTTGCGGGCCGGGGTCAGCCCGCCGAGGGTGGGGATGCGCAGCCGGGCGAAGTCGATGACCCGCTGCTCCAGCAGCGGCAGGAACCGGGTCACGTCGTCGAACAGCTCGCCCATCGCCAGCGGCACCGGGCCGGCGGCCCGCAGCTGCCCGAAGTGGGCGGCGTCCTCGGGGGCCAGCGCGTCCTCCAGGAAGTACAGCCCGGCGTCGGCGACCGCGGCGACCAGCTCGCGGGCCTGGGACGGCGTGAGCCGCTCGTGCGCGTCGTGCAGCAGCCGCACGTCGTCGCCGACGCGGCGGCGCACCTCGGCGAGGGCCGGCGGGACGTGCCGCAGGTAGGCCAGGGAGTCCCAGACGCCCGGCCGCCCGCCGGCGCCGGCGCCGTAGGTGTCGACGCCGGGCACCGCCACCTGCACCCGCACGTGCCGGTAGCCGGCCTCGACGGCGGCCGCCACCAGCTCGGCGAGCCGCCCCGGGTCGGCGCCGTCGACGTGCGTGTAGGCCTCGGCGCCGTGCCGGGCCCGGCCGCCGAGCAGCGAGTACAGCGGGAGGCCGGCCGCCTTCGCCTTGAGGTCCCACAGCGCCACGTCGACCGCGCCGAGCGCGTTGCCGGCGATCGAGCCGCCCCGCCAGTACCCGCTGTTGAGCAGCAGGCGGTGGAGGTCCTCGATATCGGCCGGGTCGCGGCCGCGCAGCAGCGGGCCGAGGTACCCGTCGAGGACCGCGCGGACGGCCAGGGTGCGCTGCGGGTCGCTGGCGCAGCCCAGCCCGTACAGGCCGGGCTGGTTCGTCTCGACCCGCACGATCAGGTACGGGCAGCCCTGCGGCGCGCACAGGAACGTCCTGACCTGCGTGATCCGTGTGCCGCCGCCCGTGTCCCAGGGCGCCGCCGCGAGCGGGGACATCGACCACCGCCTTCCCGAGAGCGTGGTTGACACAGTACATCAATTCGATTTACGTTCCCCGTCAAGCGGCGCAAGTCGATGCGCCCGGGACAAAGGCTGGGCACCGTGATGACACCCCACACGCGCGCGTGGCGACCAGCACTGGCCGCCTTACTGGCGCTCACCCTCGGGGCCGCCGCCTGCAGCGGCGACGCCGAGGACAGCGCCGGGGACAGCAAGACCCTGACCATGTGGACCTTCAAGCAGTCGCACGTGAAGGCGCTGCAGAAGGTCGCCGAGGGATTCCAGAAGGAAACCGGCATCACCGTCAAGGTCGAGGCGTACGGCCCCGACGACGCCTACGTGACCAAGGTGCAGGCGGCGGCCCAGACCCGCAACCTGCCGGACCTCTTCGAGGTGCACACGACCGGCGAAGACTTCACGTTCGGCGCCGCCGGGCTGCTCACCGACCTGGCCAAGGACGTCGACGACGCCTGGCTCAACAGCTACCTGCCGCAGGTGCGCAAGGACGGCAGCGTCACCGACGAGTACTACCAGAAGTCCCTCGCGCAGGACGCCAAGACGAAGGGCATCCAGCTCGGCCAGCGCTACAGCGTCCCCCTCACCGTCGGCACGTTCGGCATCGTCTACGCCAACAAGCAGCGCCTGGCCGACGCCGGGGTCACCAGCGCGCCCACCACGTGGGAGCAGTTCATCGAGGTACTGGCGAAGGTCAAGGCCAAGCACCCCGACAACGGCGGCGTCACGGTCGGCCTCAAGGCACCGACCACCGGCCTCGAGTGGTTCCTCCAGCCGATGGCCTACGGCCTGCTCGGCCCCGAGAAGTTCCGCGCCCTGTGGGGCAAGGACAAGGCGAGCAACTTCTCCTCCCCCACCGGCGTGCAGGTGCTGGAGACCTACGGGCAGGTCACCCCGTACTGGACGCCCGGCACCCAGAGCCTCGACATCGACGCCGCCGACCTGTCGTTCGTGCAGGGCAAGTCCACGTTCGACATCGGTGGCACGTTCACCCTCGCGTTCCTGGCCCAGAACGGCTTCGACGCCGCCAACGTGCTGACGTTCCCGGTGCCCGCCCCCGCCAACGGCGCCGTGAAGGACCTCAGCCTCGCGCCGTTCACCCTCACCGGCATGTCGGTCTCGGCGACGACGAAGAACCGGGCCGGTGCCATCCAGTGGCTCAAGTACCTCGCCAAGGCCGACGTGTCGGCCACGTTCGCGAAGGAGGCCCTCGACGTCCCGCCCACCGACCTCGGCGCCGACCCCAGCGCCGCCGTCGGCCCCGCCCTCGGCGCCATGATCAAGGCGTTCGGCTCCGGCCCCAACGCGTACAACCCGGGCGACACGAGCTACCGCCCCAACGCCTACGACGGGCCCACCGTCGCCTCGGTGCTCATGGACTACAGCCCGCTGCAGAAACGGCCGGCCGCCGACGCCGCCGCGGAGATGACCAAACAGATCGACGCCTTCTGGACAAAACAGTAATGGCGGTCGAGACGATCGCGAAGGGCCCGTCGCCGACGCGGCGGGCCCCGAGCCCCCGCCGCCGGCGCCGCTACCGCCGGTCGGACATCGCCTGGGGCGCCGCCTTCGTGGCCCCGGCGGTCGTCCTGTTCGCGGTGATGGGCGCCTACACCATCGGCTACGGCTTCTCGCTGAGCTTCGCGACCTGGAACGGCTTCGCGCCGACCTGGCGGTGGGTCGGCCTGCAGAACTACGCCGACCTGCTGTGGGCCGACCCGCGCTATTCGCCGCGGGTGCAGGGCGCCGCCCGCAACACGCTGTGGGTGATGGTCGCGGTACCGCTGCTCACCGTCGCCGTCAGCTTCCCCCTCGCGGTCCTGCTGAACTCCGTGCGGCGGCTCAAGGGCCTGCTCCGCTCGGTGTACTTCCTGCCCCAGGTGACCAGCGGGATCGCCGTCTACTTCGCGTGGATGTACGTGCTGCAGCCGGACGGGGCGATCAACCTGCTGCTGCGCTCGGTCGGGCTCGGCAGCCTGCAGCAGCCGCAGGGCTTCCTCGGCAACCCGTCGACGGCCCTGCCGACCCTCATCGTCATCACCGTGTGGTCGTCGGTGCCGATCGCGATGATGTTGTACCTCGCGGGCCTGCAGACGATCGACCCGAACCTCGTCGAGGCGGCCCGCGTGGACGGCGCCGGCTCCTGGCACGCCACCCGCCACATCGTGTGGCCGCTGCTGCGCCCGATCACCGCGATCGTCGTGCTGCTCGCGGTGCGCGACTCGCTGCAGGGCTTCCAGACGTTCCTCGTCATGACCAACGGCGGCCCCGGCAACCACACCAACGTGCTCGGCCTGGAGACCTACAAGCTGGCGTTCCTGTCCCAGCTCGACCCGACGCTCGGCCTGTCGAGCGCGCTGGGCTGGCTGCTGTTCCTGGCCGCGCTGATCCTCGCCGTCGTCAACCTGCGCGCCATGCGGAGGCTCACGTGAGCGCCCGGTGGATCGCCCGCGGCGTCGTGGTCGTCCTGCTCCTGCTGTACGCCGTGATCAGCGTCTATCCGTTCCTGTGGATGGCGTCCGCCGCGTTCAAGGACCAGTTCGAGGTGGTGTCCAGCGGCAACCTCATCCCCCGCCGCCCGACCCTGGACACCCTCGCCGAGACCTGGAACGAGCTGCACTTCTTCGACTACTTCCTGAACAGCCTCAAGGTCACCGCGCTGACCGTGGTGCTGGTGCTGGCGATCTACGCGGCCGCCGGCTACGCGTTCTCGGTGCTGCGCTTCCCCGCCCGCAAGGCGCTGTACCGCCTGTTCCTCGCGCTGCTGTTCGTGCCCGGCGTCACCGTCCTGCTGCCGATCGTGCTGCTGGAGCACAAGCTGAACCTGCTCGGCACCCACTGGGGGCTGATCCTGCCGTTCGTCAACGGCTCCGCGCCGCTGTCGATCCTGCTCATGACGAACGCGTTCGACGCGATCCCGGGCGAGCTGCGCGAGGCCGCCCGCGTCGACGGCGCGAGCGAGCTGCGCATCTTCGCCACCATCTACCTGCCCCTGTCCCGGCCCGCCCTGATCACCATCGCCGTGCTCACCGCCATCCCGACCTGGAACGAGTACCTGCTCACGCGCGTGTCGCTCAACGACCCGGACAGCTTCACCCTGCCGATCGCGCTGCAGAACCTGCAGTCCGGCGCGGTGCTGCACTACAACGTGCTCATGGCCGGCGCCCTCATCGTCGTCGTCCCGGTCATCGTGCTGTTCGTCGCGGCGCAGCGGTACATCGTCAACGGGCTGATGGGCGCGGTGAAGGCATGACCCCCGGAGGCACATCCATGCGACGGTTCCTCATCGCCCTGGCCGCGGTGCTGGTGGCCGCGGTCCTCGCGCCGGTCCCGGCCCAGGCGGCGCCGGTCATGTACCCGCGCGGCGTCGGCGCCGACCTCGGCCCCTCCCCCGTCACGCTCGGCGCCCTGGTGCGGGCCGGCGACGACCCGGCCGGCCTGCGCACCGGCACCATCGACGGCCGCGGCTACTGGCAGACCCAGGCCGCCGCTGGCACCACCTACATCGGCGTCACCGCCGACGCCGGCTACGCCGCGAGCGTCGCCGGCGCCACGGTCGTCGTCGTGGTCACCTACCGCGACGAGGGCACCGGGCAGCTGACCCTGCGGACCGCCGGCGGCGACACCACGGGGGTCGCCGCCCTCGCCGGCACGAACGCCTGGCGGCTCGCGGCGGTCAGCCTGCCCGGCACCGCCCTCGCCGGCGAGCTGCGGCTCTCCGCCGCGGACACCGACGTGACCATCGCCCAGGTCAGGATCACCACGACCGGCCCGCAGGCGGTCCTCGGCCCGGCCGCGACCGACACCGGCCTCAGCCCGCGCGCCGGCGACAACGAGGCCGGCCTGCGCACCGGCACGGCCGCCGGGCGCGGCTACTGGCAGACCAACGCCGCCGCCGACCCGCCGGGCACCAACTACCTGTACATGAACGTCGCCGACGGCTACGCCTACGACAACACCGACATCGTCATGGTGAGCGTCGACTACCTCGACGCCGGCAACGGCACCCTGTTCCTGCACTACGACTCCCCCGGCGAGGACCTGCCCTACCGGTTCAAGCCGTCGCCGGCCGTCACCTACGGCGACAGCGGGACCTGGAAGACCCAGCACTTCGTCCTCGACGACGCGCTGCTGACCAACCGCACCAACGGCGCCGACTTCCGCCTCACCCACGACGGCTCCCCGGTCGAGCTCACGATCGCCGCGGTCCGGGTGACCGTCGTGCCGCGCCGGCTCGACCCGAAGGCCGGCCTGCGCGGGCAGGTCGCGTCGGCGAACCTGGCGCTGTACGCGGCCCGCGAGGGCACCCGCGACGGGCAGTACCCGCCGGGCTCGAAGGTCGCGCTCGCCGCCGCCGTCGCCGCGGCCCAGGCCGTGCTCGACGACCCGGCACCCACCGAGGATCGGGTGGCGGCGGCGCTGCGGGCGCTGTACGACGCCGACCGGGCGTTCCGCGCGTCGGCCGTCGACACCGACCTGGCCCGCCACGCGACGCTCACCGCGAGCAGCACCGCCGCGGGGTCCAGCCCGGCCGCGGCCGGTGACGGCGACCCGGCGACCGCCTGGAGCAGCGGCAGCGGCGGCGGGCGCGAGTGGCTGCGGGCCGACCTCGGCACCGCCCGCCCGGTCGACGAGGTCGTCGTGCAGTGGGGCGGCGGCTTCTCCCCCGACTACACCGTCGAGGTCTCGGCGGACGGCACCGCCTGGACCGCCGTCGGCCGCAGCGGCGCGAGCGGCGGCCCCTCGCGGACCCGCTTCCCCGAGGTCACCGCCCGCCACGTGCGGCTGAGCCTCACCGGCCGGGCCGCCTTCGACGTGGTCGCGCTCCAGATCCGCGACCAGCGCGACGTGGTGCCGGCGCCGCGGCTGGTCGCGACGCGGTACCCCACCGCGGACGCGGTCGTCGCCGACTTCGACGCCACCGCCTACGGCGCCGACCCGACCGGCCGCCGGGACGCCACCGCGGCGCTGCAGGCCGCACTGTGGGACTGCTACGACGCCGGCGGCGGCACGGTCTGGCTGCCCGCGGGCACCTACCGGGTCACGGCCACGGTCGAGGTGCCGGCGTTCTGCACGCTGCGCGGCGACCGGCGCGACCCGGACACCGGCCACGGCTCCTACGGCACCGTGGTCTCCGCCGACCTCCCGCCGGGCGACGCCGGCCCGGTGCTGTTCCGCATCGGCGGCAGCGCCGGCGTCGTCGGCCTGACGACGTGGTACCCCAGGCAGAACGCGACCGACCCGGTGCCCTACAACTTCACGTTCGAGATCCCCGGCTCCGCCTGGGCGAGCGACGAGAACTACATGATGAGCACGGTCGCCGACGTCACGATGCTCAACTCGTACCGCGGGATCGGCATCAGCACCATGCGTGACGAGCGCGGCCGCCCGCCGGGCAACGGCCAGACCCACGAGTCGGCGACGGTCCGCAACGTGCGTGGCACGGCGCTCTTCGAGGGCGTCGAGGCCTACAACGGCGCCGACGTCGGCACGTGGGAGGACGTCCGGTTCAGCAACGCCTACTGGGCGGGCGCGCCGGCCGCCTTCAACCCGCCGCGGCGCTCCGCGCTCGACGCGTGGACCCGCGCCCACGGCACCGGGTTCGTCCTCGGCGACCTGGAGTGGGACCAGTTCTCGGACCTGGCCGTGGCCGACTACCGGGTCGGCATCCACGTCGTGCGGGGGCTGCGGGCCGAGTTCACCGGCGTGTTCGAGCGGGTGCGGATCGAACGGACCGACGTCGCGCTGCTCGTCGACCAGTTCGACGCCCGGTGGGGCCTGGCGATGGCGTTCGCCTCGCTGCAGGGCGCCGTGGTCAACCACGGCGGCGGCTACGTGAAGCTCACCGCCAGCCGGGTCGACGGCCCGATCGAGGGCACGGTGTACCAGCTGTCCGGCCAGCCGCCGGCGCTGTCCGACGAGTCCGCCCCCACCAGGCCGGCGCGCCTCGCCTTCTACGACGCGGGCGCGGCCCCGCACGGCAACGGCTACCTGCCGGCCCGGGACGCGACCGCGGCCGTGCAGCGGGTCCTCGACCGGGCCGGGCGCGACGGCGGCGGCGTGGTGTACCTGCCGGCCGGCTGGTACCGCCTCGACGGGCGGCTCGTCGTCCCGGCCGGCGTCGAGCTGCGCGGCGCCTCCCCGGTGCCGAACCGGGACGAGGACGGGCGCAGCGGGGGTACCGTGCTGCAGTCCTTCGCCGGCCGCGGTACCGCTGCGGCCGACACCGAGCAGGCGGCGATCACGCTGCGCGGGCCGCGGGCCGGGGTCAGCGGCCTGCGGGTCTTCTACCCGGCGAACAACCCGGTCGCGCCGGGCGGCCTGGTCCCCTACCCGTACGCGATCCGCGGCCAGGGCACCGGCGTCTACGCCGCGAACATCGGCCTGCCGAACGCCTGGAACGCGATCGAGATGACCGGCGACCGCTTCCTGGTGCGCAAGGTCAAGGGCACCTTCGTGCGGCACGGCGTGACCGCCGGCCCGGGCCGCGACGGCCGGATCGAGGGCGTGCTGAGCAACGGCAACACGTTCGTGCGCACCGGCTACTTCGTCCCGAACTGGGTCCTCGGCCGGGACCTGTTCCCGCAGGTGATCGACGGCTGGACCCGTAAGTACGCGGACCTCGTCACCGTCGCCGGCGCCCGCAAGCTGACCGTGCACGGGGTGTTCGGCTACGGCCTGCACAACGGTGTGGTCGTGCGCTCGGGCGACGTGCGGGTGGTCAACCTCGGCACCGACAACCTGGGCACCGACGGGTACAGCGTGCGGGTCGACGGCGGCGACGCCACGGTCGTGAACCTGATGCGCTACAACGGGGCGACGAGCACCGGCCGGCTGTCGCTGTACAACATCATGGTCATCAACATCGTGGAGCATCAGGTGACGGTGACGGCGGCCGATGGCGGGGGCCGGGTGCGGCTCGACGGCAACGAGACGAGGCCGGGCTGCTACGAGCCGGGCGCGGGGGTCGTCGCGACGGCGCTGCCCGCACCGGGCTTCCGCTTCGTGAACTGGACCGTGGCCGGCGTCGAGGTGTCCACAGCCCGCCGGTACGCGTTCACCGTGACCGCCCCGGCGGCGCTGACCGCGAACTTCGCCCCGGCGGCGTCGTGAAGGTCCTCGTGACGGGCGCCGGCGGCATGCTGGGCCGGGCCGTGGTGGCCGGCCTGCACGCCGCCGGCCACACGGTCCGCGCCCACGACCGCTCGTTCGTGGCGTCGGTCGCCGACGACATGGTGGTCGGCGACCTGCGCACCGACCCCGGCCTCGACCGCCTGGTGGCCGGCGTGGACGCGGTGGTCCACACCGCGGCGATCCCGGCCCCGGTGCACGAGGACGTCTTCGACAACAACGTCAGCTCGACGTACCGCCTGCTGGAGGCGGCCGGCCCGGCGGGCGTGGCCCGCGTCGTGTTCGTGTCAAGCTTGTCGGCGGTGGGCCTGGCCTGGTCGAGCCGCGGCGCGTCGCCGGTGCGGCTGCCGCTCACCGAGGACCATCCGTATGTCGGCGACGACCCGTACGGCCTGTCGAAGCAGGCGGGCGAGCTGATGACGGCGACGGTGAGCAACCGCTGGGGCATCCCCGCGGTGAGCCTGCGCTTCCCGTTCATCGGCACGGGCGACCGCCTGCGCCACCACCTGTCCCACGTCGGCGAGGACCTGTCCCGCGACCGCGGCGGCCTGTGGGCCTGGATCGACACCCGCGACGCGACGTCCGCGGTGGCGGCGGCACTGACCCGCCCGCTGCAGGGCCACACGGTCCTGCACGTGACCGCCCCGGACACCACGGCGTCGCTGCCGACGGAGGAGCTGCTGGCCCGCTACCATCCGCACGTGGCCGTCACGTCCCCGCTGCCGGGCCACACGGTCCCGGTGGCAACGGACCGCTACCGCGAGGTGCTGGGCTTCACCCCGTCCCACGGCTGGCGCACCCCATGACGCGGCCGGCGCGGCGACGCTGCCGCGGCAGGCGGGCGCCTCCCGGTGACCTCAGGCCTGGGCGCGGGCGGCGCGCCAGTCGCGGGGGGTCATGCCGTACGTCTGGCGGAACACGCGGCTGAAGTGGGTCGCGTCGGCGAAGCCCCACTGGTGGGCCACCGACGCGATCGTGCGGGTGCGGGCCCTCGGCTGGGCCAGTTCGCGGCGGCAGGCCTCCAGGCGGTGGGTGCGCAGCCAGTCGCCCAGCGACACGCCCGCGCGGGACAGCACCGCGTACAGGTGGCGGACCGAGATGTGGTGCGCCGCCGCGATCCGCGCGGCCGTGAGGCCGTGGTCGCCCAGGTGCGTGTGGAGGTACTCCAGCAACCGCACCTCCAGCGTCGACTCCATCGACGCCTTGCCCAGCGACGGGTCGGCCATGCTGCTCAGCAGCGCGGCCCGCACCAGGTCGATGGTCGGCTGGGCCAGGCTGCCCGCGACCGCGCGGGAGCGCAGGTCCGGGCTGTCGGCGATCCGGCGCAGGTAGCCGGCGGTAAGCTCGGCGACCGGGTTGCCGGGGCCCAGGGCGCGGGCCGACACCTCGCGCAGCGCGGGCTCGGGCAGGGCCAGCTCGGCGACCGGGATACGGAAGAAGTGGGCGTCCAGGCCGTGGTCGAACATCAGCGTGTACGGGTTGGTGGTGGTGTACACGGCGAACTGGCCGCTGCGCAGCCGTGCGTGCCGGCCGTGCTGGGCCATCGCCGACTCGCCGGTGCCCTGCAGGGTCAGGAACAGCTGCGGCTCGGCGTCGTCCCGGGCCAGGCGCGGGCTCCGGGTCACCGTCGTGGCCATCGAGCGCACCGTGAGCACCTGGACCGGGCCGGCGTCGGACAGGGTGAGCTCGACGTCGATGTCGCCCGGGTCGTCGGGCAGGGCGATGTCGACCCGGACCACCCGGCTGCCCACCGCCTCCCGGACGGCGGCCGCGCGCTCCCGGGCCGGTGCCTCGGCGGCCTTCCACACTGTCGTCATCCGCGCACCCCCGCCAAGCATGTCCAGCCAATAGGCTGAGCACAACCACCGTGCACACCGGGCCGACCAGCGTGCACACCGAGTCGATCCGCGTGCGTCACAATCGCAGCGCAACCGACACCGATGAGCAAGGGAGCGCCGCCGATGTCCGCTGAGCACGACCGCCAGCAGATCGAGCAGGCCAACGCCAGTGGCCGGGTACCGGCCGTGTTCGTCCACGGGCTGTGGCTGCTGCCCAGCAGTTGGGACCGGTGGGCGGAGGTGTTCGCCGAGGCCGGGTTCGCGCCCGTGCTGCCCGGCTGGCCCGACGACCCCGATACCGTCGCCGAGGCCAACGAGCACCCGGAGACGTTCGCCGGCAAGACCGTCGGGCAGGTCGCCGACCACTTCGCCGGGCTGATCGGCGGCCTCCAGCGCCGGCCGGTCGTCGTCGGCCACTCGTTCGGCGGGCTGCTCGCGCAGATCCTCGCCGGGCGCGGCCTGGCCTGCGCGACCGTCGCCATCGACCCGGCCCCGTTCCAGGGGGTGCTGCCGCTGCCGATCTCGTCGCTGCGCTCGGCCGCACCGGTGCTCACCAACCCGGCGAACTACCATCGGGCGGTACCGCTGACGTTCGAGCAGTTCCGGTACTCCTTCGCCAACGCCGTCGGCGAGGACGAGGCGAAGCAGCTGTACGAGACGTTCGCCGTGCCGGCGCCCGGCGCGCCGCTCTTCCAGGCCGCGGTCGCCAACTTCAACCCGTGGAGCGAGACGAAGGTCGACACCGAGCACCCGGAGCGGGGCCCGCTGCTGCTCATCTCCGGCGAGAAGGACCACACGGTGCCGTGGGCGCTGACCAACGCCGCGTACAAGAAGCAGGCCCACAACGCCGGCGTCACCGAGATCGTGGAGATCCCGGGCCGCGGCCACGCGCTGACCATCGACAGCGGCTGGCGCGAGGTCTGCGACACCGCACTGACGTTCGTGCGCAGGTTCGTGTCCCCCGAGTGACGCAGCGGGGCGGGAGCCGCCAGGCTCCCGCCCCGGGTGTCAGACGGCCGGCGAGCGGCCGCCGCGGGTGTCAGACGGCCGACGAGCGCCCCGTGCGGCCCGTGCGCGTCAGCGCGGCCAGCAGCGCGCCGGCCGCGGCGATCACCGCGGCGCCGGTGAACGCCGCCGAGTAGCCGTCGGTCAGCGCCTGCAGGTCGCCCAGCCGGCCCGCGCCCGCGCCGGCCGCCACCGCCGTCATCGCGGCCAGGCCCAGCGCCGAGCCGACCTGGTAGCTGGTGTTGACGATCCCCGAGGCCAGGCCGCCCTCCTCGGGCGGCGCGGCGCCGATCGCGGTGCCGAGCGAGGGGATGAACGCGAGGGACATGCCCAGCGCGGCGACCAGCGAGGCGGGCAGCACGTCGGCGGCGAAGCTGCCGGCCGGGCGGACGAAGGCGAGCCAGGCGAGGCCGGCGGCGAGCAGCGCCAGGCCGGCGACGACCATCGGGCGCGGGCCGAAGCGGGCGATCGCCCGGGGCGCGACGACGATCATGCCGGCCATGATCAGCACGGTCATCGGCAGCAGGGCCGCGCCGCTCGGGAACGCGGTGTAGCCGAGGACCTGCTGGAGGTACAGGTTGAGGTAGAACCACATCGGGATCCACGCCGCGCCGAGCAGGAACTGGGCCAGGTTGGCCGCGGCCAGGCCCGGTGCGCGGAAGATCCCCAGCCGCACCAGCGGGTCGCGGCGGGTCGCCTGCCGGGCCACGAACGCGGCGAGCGCGACGACCGCGGCGCCCAGCACGAGCCAGGTCGACGCCGCGCCCCAGCCGGCCGACGGCGCGCGGACCACCGCGAACACCGCCGCGCCGACCCCGGCGGTGACGAGGAGCGCGCCGAGCAGGTCCAGCGAGCCGGTCCGCGGTGCGCCGGCGGGCAGCAGGGCCGGGATCGCGGCGAGCACGAGCACCGCGACCGGGATGTTGACATAGAAGACCCAGGGCCAGCTGAGGTACTGCGTGAGGATGCCCCCGAGGAACACCCCGGCTGTGCCGCCGGCTGGTGCCGCGGCGCCGTAGAGCGCCAGGGCCTTCGTCAGCTCGCGGGGCGTGCCGCCGAACAGCGTCATCAGCAGGGTCAGCGCCGACGGTGCGATGAGCGCCGCCCCGGCACCCTGGACCGCGCGGGCCGCCAGCTCCACCGCGACGCCGCCGGCCAGCCCGGCCGCGAGGGAGCCGGCCAGCAGGACCGCCCAGCCGGCGGCGAACATCCGCCGGGCCCCGAACAGGTCGGCGAGGCGGCCGCCGAGCAGCAGCAGCCCGCCGAAGGCCACGACGTACGCGTTGAACACCCACGACAGGTCGTCCGCCGAGAAGCCCAGGTCCTCGCGCATCCGCGGCAGGGCGACGCCGATGATCGAGGTGTCCATTATGACCATGA
Organism: Dactylosporangium sp. NPDC005572; assembly: GCF_040605515.1. Taxonomy (NCBI): domain Bacteria; kingdom Bacillati; phylum Actinomycetota; class Actinomycetes; order Micromonosporales; family Micromonosporaceae; genus Dactylosporangium; species Dactylosporangium sp. NPDC005572. Next base: position 21,839 of record NZ_JBEXCY010000177.1, read on the forward strand.
ACTGCGCGAGGGCGATGAGCCCGAGAGCCCACCACCGCCGGGAAGCCGTCATCATCTCCAACACTCCTTCATACCCCCAGGGGGTATCCAGAACCGATGCGGAAATGGTTACCCCCGGGGGGTATAAAGGTCAACCGTGCCGAGCGCCACACCCCGATCGGGAGGCGCGCGTCAGATGTCGAGGTCCTCCACGACCGGCTCGTCGTGGATGGTCTGCACGGCGATCGCGTACAGCTCCGCCGGCAGCAGCGACTCCAGCCCCTCGACCGTGTCCACGACCGAGAACGTGGCCTGGGCCGGGGTGCGCATCCAGGCCTGGTCCGGCGACCAGTCGCCGATCCAGCCGCGCCAGCCGCTCGACCACCGCTTGCTGCGCTCCGCGTTGGGGCCGACCGGGGTGTGCAGCTCCGACCGGGCGTGGTGCACGGCGAAGCGGCCCCCGCTGGTCCGGAACAGCGAGTAGGTCTCCTGGCCCTCGTTGCTCGACGAGCTCCACTCGCCCAGCGCGACGCCGAGGAACCGCTTGATCGAGGTCTTCCCCACGCCCACCTTCACGGTGATCTCGTCGAACCCGGCCTGCTTGGCCTCCTCGACCTCCACCAGGCGGCGCAGGCCGGTGATGATCGCGGCCGACAGATTGCTGCCGGTCAGCTCCTGGGCGCGCTGGAGCAGCGGCAGGTCGTCGTCGGAGACGTAGATCGTCTTGTTCGGCATGCGCGCATCACCTCTGGACAGCAGTGTACTCATACGTGTAAGACTACGTACATGCATACGTACACAGCAGCCGTCGAGGTCGACGACCTCGCCGTGGCGTACGGGAAGGTGACCGCGCTGGACGGGCTGGGCCTGCGGGTCGAGGCCGGCACCGTGTTCGGGCTGCTCGGCCCGAACGGCGCCGGGAAGACCACGCTGGTGAAGGTCCTGGCCACGCTGTTGGCGCCGGCCCGTGGTACCGCCCGCGTCATGGGCCACGACGTGGTCCGCGACCCGTTCGCGGTGCGCCTCCGGATCGGCCTCGCCGGGCAGTTCGCCGCCGTCGACGAGGTGCTCACCGGCCGGGAGAACCTGGAGATGGTCGGCCGGCTGTACCGGCTGCCCCGCGCCGAGGCCCGGCGGCGCGCACAGGACATCCTCGAGCGCTTCGACCTCGCCGACGCGGCCGACCGGCGCGCCGGCACCTACTCCGGCGGCATGCGGCGCCGCCTCGACCTGGCCGCCAGCCTCACCGGCCGCCCGCCCCTCCTGCTGCTCGACGAGCCCACCACCGGGCTCGACCCGCGCTCCCGGCAGGAGCTGTGGGCGATCCTCGACGAGCTGCGCTCGGCCGGCACGACGATCCTGCTGACCACGCAGTACCTCGAAGAGGCCGACCGGCTCGCCCAGCGCATCGCCGTCATCGACGCCGGCGCGGTCATCGCCGAGGGCACCCCGGCGGAGCTGAAGTCCGGCACCGGCACCGACGTGCTGCGCGTGCGGCTGCAGGACCCGTCGGCGATCGGCGCCGCCGAGCCGCTGCTGGCCGACCTCGCCGCCGCCGGCACCACCGTCGCCGCCGACAAGCCGGCCGGCGAGCTGACGGTCCGGGTGGTCCGGCCCGACGCCTCGGCCGAGGCCCTGCGCCGGCTCGACGCGCACGGCCTGGGCGTGGCGACGATCCAGCTCACCCAGCCGAGCCTCGACGACGTCTTCCTGGCCCTGACCGGCCACACCGCCACCGCTTCCGCGACTCCCGAGGAGCCCCGATGACGCCCGTCGCCGTCCTGCAGGACACCCAGGTCATCGCGGCCCGGCAGCTGCGCCGGACGCTGCGTCGCCCGGTCTACATCGTGTTCTCGTTCGTCCAGCCGGTCATCTTCGTGCTGCTGTTCCGGTACGTCTTCGGCGGCGCGATCGACACCGGCCCGATCTCCTACGTCAACTTCCTGATGCCCGGCATCATCGTCCAGACCGCGGTCTTCGGCGCCCTGGTCACCGGCCTCGGCCTGACCGAGGACCTCGCGACCGGCATGGTGGACCGGCTGCGCTCGCTGCCGATGGCCCGCTCGGCGGTGCTGCTCGGCCGGACCGCGGCCGACCTGGTCACCAACGTGCTCACGCTGATCGTCATGGTCGCCGTCGGCCTGCTGGTCGGCTTCCGCCCGTCCCAGCCGGGCTGGCAGCTCGCCGCCGCGTTCCTGCTGGTGCTCGCGTTCTCCTACGTCTTCTCCTGGATCAGCGCCTGGGTCGGCCTGTCGGTCCGCAACCCGGAGACCGCCCAGTCGGCCGGCTTCATCTGGGTGTTCCCGCTGGTGTTCGCCTCGTCGGCGTTCGTGCCGACGGAGAGCATGCCCGGCCCGGTCCGCGCGTTCGCCGAGGTCAACCCGGTCACCCTGGTCGTCGACGCGGTGCGCGGCCTGACCGTGGGCGGCCCGTCGCCGGCGACCCCGGCCCTCCAGGCGGTCGCCTGGCTCGCCGCCCTCCTGCTGGTGTTCATCCCGCTGTCGGTGCGCGCCTTCCGCCGCGCCTGACACACCGGTCGCAGCTCGCACAGCGGGCACGCGGCGGCTGCACCAACCGCATCGGCGGGCCGGGCGGCGGTGGCTCCGGCCACGCCGACCCGGCCCGTGCC
>NZ_JBEXCY010000178.1:0-21307 GCF_040605515.1 Dactylosporangium sp. NPDC005572
TCGTCACCGACGAACCTTGACCAACCAGCAACAGCCCTAACTGAACGGCGTTGGGGCTAGTCAGGCGGCTGGGCGAACCAGCCGGAGGACGGGCGCGGCGGGGTCGGCAGCGGTGCGGGCGCCGTGACTGATTGGGGCGGCCAGAGCACGTGGCTGTGGGCGGCTGCGGCGTGGATCGCGCCGCCGTCGAGGACCGTGCGGGACTCCGGCATGCCGAAGCCCGGCCAGGCGAGCACGACCGTCATCGGTCCCGCGGGGGGCAGCGGCGCCACCCAGTAGGCCTGGTCGACGCTCTGTTCGCTGCCGCCTCCGCCCTGCTGGACGAGCATCAGCGGGGTGCTGTCATCCCCCGCGGCCGGGCCCGCCATCCGCAGGTCGTGCAGGGTCGACGCGCGACGACCGTCGGGGTACTCGATGCCGAGGAGCAGGCGGTCCTCCAGCGGGATCTCGACGCCGGGGTGGGCGTGGGAGCTGATCAGCGTGAACAGCCCGCCGCCGGGGAGCCGCGACCGTGCCTGGCGCACCCGGACGGCCAGCGTGAAGCGGAAGCCGGTCGAGAACGCCTCGACCTGGGTGATCCCGACCGCCGCGTCGTCGGTCCGGCCGAGCAGGACCGTCAGCGCGACACCGGCCGGCAGCTCGTTCTCCGGCGGGGAGATCCTCCGGTGCCACTGTTCGATCTGCTCGGGTGTCAGCTCCCCCGCCGCTTCGCCTCGACGACCAGTCCACATGGTGTGATCCTCCCGCGCGGGCAGGCTCGGTCACCAGTCCCTGGACCTGAGCGTTCCCACCCGTCGACGAAGAACTCGGCTCCCTAGACCTGAGCGTTCCCACCGTCGACGAAGAACTCGGCGCCGGTGATGAAGCTGGCGTCGTCGGAGGCGAGGAACGTGACGGCCTCGGCGATCTCTTCGGGGCGGCCCAGGCGTCCCATCGGCACACGCGACGCCAGCGCGTCCATCCCCTCGGGCCGGCCGGGGAGCGTCTCCGCCCCCTCGGGGTGGCCGGCGAGCATCGCGGTGCCGACCGGGCCCGGGCTGACCACGTTCACCCGGATGTTGCGGCCCTGGTCGTACAGGTCCGTCGTCCACGTGCGGGCGAACGACCGCACCGCCGCCTTGGTGGCCGGGTAGACGCCCTGGGCGGGGTAGCCCTTGATGGCGACGAGGGAGCCGGTCAGGATGATCGAGCCGCCGTCAGGCATCAGCGGGAGGGCCTTCTGCGCCGTGAACAGCGTGCCCTTGACGTTGGTGTTGAAGGCGTGGTCGATGTGCTCCTCGGTGATCGAACCGAACGGTACCCGGTCGAGGGTGGCGGCATTGGCGAAGACGATGTCGACGCGTCCCTGCTCCCGGCCGATCTGCTCGTAGATCCGGTCGAGGTCCTCGGGCTTGGTGACGTCTCCCTGGACGGCGGTGACGGCGTGCCCGATGGACGCCGCCGCGGCCTCCAGTTCGGGCTTGCGGCGGCCGGTGATGTAGACGTGGGCACCCTCCCGGGCGAACTCGCTGGCAGTGGCCAGGCCGATGCCGGTGCCGCCGCCCGTGATGAGCGCGACCTTGCCCTCCAGTCTCCCGGGCATGACGTACCTCCCCCTCGCTGAGTCGGCCGAAGCCGCCTGCGTACCCCGCCGGCACCCGGCCACACCGGCCGCTCAGGCGACGTGGTCGTCGTACGTCGCGCGGTTGGCGAGCACGTCGTCCATGTGCGTTTCGGCCCACGCCTTCAAGCCGCGCGTCATCTCGTGCAGGGAGACGCCGAGGCCGGTCAGCTCGTAGGTGACCGTGACGGGCACGGTCGGCACCACAGTGCGGGTGATCAGACCGTCGCGCTCCAGCGAGCGCAGCGTCTGCGTCAGCATCTTCTGGCTGACGCCGGCCAGCAGGCGCGACAGCTCCGAGTACCGCATCGGCCGGGGTACACCGGCGCAGTCGGCGCCGAACCGGTGCGAACCGTCGCTGCGGAGCGCGGCCAGCACCAGCGTGACCCACTTGTCCGCGATCTGGTCGAGCAGCTTGCGACTCGGACATTGCGCTAGAAAAGCGTCATACTCCACCTTGGCCTGCGCCCGCTTCTGCGCCGCCGTCGTCGTCGCCATCGTGCCACTCCTTCCACCGGGTGCGTTACGCACCTCCAGGTGCCTACTTCCCACGAGAAAGTTACCCGCCGAAAGTGAGTGCAGCACCGCTCAGCACGATACGGAAGAGGTATGAGCATGGCTTCGACTTCCCTTCCCGGCGGCACCTGGACGCTGGGAGACCTGACCGTCACCCGGTTCGGCTACGGCGCCATGCAGCTCGCCGGCCCCTGGGTCATGGGACCGCCGGCCGACCACGACGGCGCGCTCGCCGTCCTTCGCGAGGCCGTCGAGCTCGGCGTCACCCACATCGACACCGCCGACGCGTACGGACCGCATGTCACCAACCGGCTGATCCGGGAGGCGCTGCATCCCTACCCCGACGCGCTGCACATCGTGACCAAGGTCGGCGCGAACCGCGACCAGCAGGGCGGCTGGCCCCCGGCCCGTGACCCGCAGAGCCTGCGCCGGTCGGTCCACGACAACCTCGACAACCTCGGCCTCGATGTGCTCGACCTGGTCAACCTCCGGCTCGGCGACGCCCAGGGACCCCAGCCCGGTCCGGTCGCCGAGGCACTCGAGACGCTCGTCGAACTTCAGCAGCAGGGCCTGATCCGGTACCTCGGGCTGAGCAACGCGACGCCGGAGCAGGTCACCGAGGCGCAGACGATCGCACCGATCGTGTGCGTGCAGAACATGTACAACCTCGCGCACCGCCGGGACGACGCCCTGATCGACGCGCTCGCCGACCAGGGCATCGCCTACGTGCCGTTCTTCCCGCTCGGCGGCTTCAGCCCGCTGCAGTCCTCGGTGCTCTCGGCCGTGGCCGCCCGGCTGGAGGCGACACCGATGTCCGTCGCCCTGGCCTGGCTGCTGCGGCGCTCGCCGAACATCCTGCTGATCCCCGGTACCTCGTCGACGACCCACCTGCGCGAGAATGTCGCCGGCGCGGGACTCCCCCTCGCCGACGACGACCTCGCCGAGCTGGACAAGATCGGCCGCTAGCGCAGCCGTGCCTGGGATGCGCTGGGCCCTGACCAATGGTCGGGCTCCAGGCGTGCGGTTGCCCGCGATACTGTCTGCGGCGTGGGCGTCATGATGGACTACTTCGCGGCCACCACCGAGGAGTTGGCTGCGCTGGACCTCGACGTCGGTCCGGCTGGCAACGGTTGGCCGTACGTCGACTGCAAGGGCTGGATCTTGGAGGTCGAGGAGTTCGCTGCCGAGATCGACGGCCGGGATCCGAGCAGCTTCGGCCGGGACGAGCCCCTCGGCGACGCGAACGATCCGGAGCACGAGGGCCCGTGGACGGTGCGGATCAATGCCGAGCTCGTCGACACCCTGGCATGCCTGGAGGCCGACAAGGTCCGCAGCTACGCAGACCGGTATCTGCTGGAGGACTGGGAGGTCGAGCGGCTGATCGAGCTTGCCGGACTCGCGCGGTCCGCGCGTGCCGAAGGGCGGGCACTCTACGTCTGGTCGTCGGTGTAGTTCTCGACGAGGAGCGACCACAGCTGATCGCGCAGCTGCGGTGGCAGCCGGTAGCCGAGCTCCCGCCGGCGGACCAGCGTGAAGCCGTGCGGATCTCGGTGGCCGTGGGTGCGAAGGAACTCCACCGCACGGACAGCCCGGTCCGGCCAGGTACGATCCGGCCACGCCTGGCCCGGCTGCGCATGAATCGCAGCCGTTGCGGCCTCGACGCGCTCGTCGACCCGGTTGATGAGGGCGTAGTCGTCACGATCGGTCGGCCAGCGCTGGGCGCGCAGGTCGATGTCGCGGAAGTCGACGTCGACAAGGTCGGCTTCGCTGAAGTCGTTGCCGCGCCACTCGTTGCGCGGCCGGTCCGGCTTGAACAGGCCCGTCGGGACGCCGAAGAAGATGGTGTGCCACACCCTTCCACGAAACGTGCAGTCGATGAACTCCGCGGCGTCGAGCCGCAGATCACGCAGCCTGGCGTGGTCGAAGACGCACCGTTCGAACCGCGCGTCGTGAAAGGACGTGTTGAAGAGCGGGAAGCGAGTCCGCCGGAACACACAGTCGACGAACCGGGTCTGTGTCCCGCGCCCGACGCCGAACCGCTCGAACGACGTCTCGGCGAACCGGCACCGGACGAACGCGCCGCCGTAGGCGCCGAACCAGTCGAAAGACTGACCCGAGAAATCGACGTCGACCCACTCCTCGTGACGGTTTTCCCGCCGGGGCAGTTCCACGGCTGGAAGGTACCAGCCCTCCGTGACTGGTCGATCCCCGCGGCCCGGGCGGTCGGCGCCGGCGCGCGGCCGGTTGCGGCGACAGGTTGACCGCTGTGCTCAGGGGACGGGCGTGACCGGGACCAGCGTCCACAGCACGACGCCCCACTGGTCGGCCCACGCGCGCGTGCTCTGCGTGCCGCCATCGGCGACATGGGCGGTCCGCACCGCGTCGGCGGCGCCGTTCGCGGAGATCAGCAGGTACCGCACCTGACTGCCGCGCGGGTCGGCGAGCTTGGGCGCGAAGTCGCGGTCCGACGTGATGACGAACTGGCGCGGATTCCGGCTGGCCATGATCACCGCGAACGCGTAGGCGGAGTCGGTGATCACCGCCCCGTCGGGCAGGCCCATGGCGTCGAGGTCATGGGCGACGCGAGCGTTCAGCCGCGCCAGGCCGGCGGTACGGGTCGCGCCGGCCTCGGTGAGCCACTCCGACTCCTCGCGGGCGAGCCGCGGGGCCCGCAGGGTGGCGATCGCCGCCGGGAGCGCGAGCGCGGCGGCGAGCACCGCGGCCACGGCTACGACCCGCTGCCGGCGCGGCCCGGACGGCCGTCCCGGCCCGGATCCGACGGTGGCGAGTGCCCCGCCACCGCTGCGCGTGTCGCGGAGCGCCCCGATGAGCAGGCCGGCCAGCGGGGCCAGGGTCAGCCGGGAACGCCTGCCGCGGCCGATCGGCGCGCCGCCGAGCACCGCGGGCGTGGGCGCGGGATCACGCACCCGGCCGGCGAGCAGGACCCCGGTGAGCAGGTACGCCAGTGGCAGCGCCGCGATCTGGAAGCGCAGCCAGCCGAACGAGTTCCCGGACAGGAAGGCGAGGTTGCCGAAGGCGAGCACCGCGCCGAAGACGGCGAGCGGCGCGAGCATCCGCGGGTCGCGCCGGCGCAGGGCGACCAGTGCGGCCAGCGCCAGCAGGATCGGCAGCACCGGCTGGAGCCCGAGCAACTGGTTGAGGGCGTACGTCGTCCGGCTGCCGAGGTCCTCGCCGGTGATCGAGTGGATCCCGCGTTCGTTCGCGCTGACCTGGGCGGCGTTGCCGTACGCCGAGGAGAACGTGGCGAACCACTGACCCACGATGATCTTGCTGGCGAGCGCCCAGCCCGCCACGGACAGGGCGACCGGCAGCGCCGTGAGGACGGCGTCGGCCTGTGCGGTCGCGTATCGCCACCGGGGCCGGCGGCGGCCGCGCCACCAGCTCACCGCGAAGACCACGACCGGCACGGCGAGCCCGGGGGCGAGCGCCTCGTAGCGGGCACCGTACGCGAACCCGAGGCTCAGGCCGAGCGGGACGAGCGACTGCGGCCGTCCGTCGGACAACCATCGCAGCAGGGCGCGCGCCGACATCACCAGGAAGAACATGAAGCAGGCCTCGCTCATGCCGTTGCCCGCGTAGATCAGGAACATCGGGTGGGCCGCCAGCAGCAAGGTCAGCACGATCCGGGACGGCCGGGAGACCCGCAGCCGGCGGAGCGTGTCGTTGCCGGCGGCGACGGTTCCGGCCATGAACAGCGCCGACATCACCGCGGCGAGCAGACCTTCGCTGGTCAGCGCCGGCACGACGGCCTTCAGCGGCAGCGCCGGGAGCAGGAGCAGGGAGGGCAGCGGGTTCCAGACGAACCCGACCGCGGCCAGGTGCGGGTCGCGGCTGAACAACACGTAGTAGCCGTTGGCGACCCGGCTGGTCGAGTCACCGGGGATCAGTGCCTGGTGCCAGAACCACCAGGCGACGGCGAGGTAGCACAGCAGCGCCGCGGCGAAGACGATCCGGCCCTCGGTCAGCCGGATCCGCCGGCGCGTGGTCTCAGTCGGCATGGACCTGCTCCCCGGGATGGCGGGCGGCCGGCAGGTGCAGCCCGTGGGTCGTCTTCTCCCAGTAGGACGGGTTGAACACCAGCTGCAGGGCCGCCTTCGCCCCGGCGATGCTGGCCATCATCCAGTACACCGGCGACAACAACGCGGTCATGAGGAGGTCGGGCCGGCTCATCTGATGGACTGCCAGGACGTTGAGGTAGATCACCACGGCGTTGCCGAAGACCAGGCAGACGAGCCCGACGTAGTAGAACGGCGTGTCGAACAGGGTCTGTACGAAGGGCGGGCGGGCGACGAACCAGAGCGCCGTCATGGCCCAGAACACCGTGTTGAGCAGCGCGGTGAGCGGCGTGCCGGCGACGAAGAGGTTGAGGCACAGCAGTCCGCGCCAGGTCAGCTGCCGCGCCGACCGCCACGGCGCGCGCATGTGGATCAGCCAGGTCAGCAGGTACCCCTTGTACCAGCGGCTGCGCTGCTTGACCCAGTTGATGAAGTCGGAGTTCGCCTCCTCGAGGGTCACCGAGTCGAGCACGCCGACCCGGTGACCCAGGCGGGCCAGCCGGATGCCGAGGTCGGCGTCCTCGGTGACGTTGAACGGATCCCAGGCGCCCAGGCGGCGCAGCGTCGCCATGCGCAGGTGGTTGCTCGTGCCGCCGAGCGGGATCGGCATGCCGAGCGCGACGAGCCCGGGCAGCAGCGAACGGAACCAGGTCGCGTAGTCGAGCGTGAACCACCGCGTGATGCGGTTCTGGTCGGAGTTGAAGTACCCCAGCTCGGCCTGCAGGCACACGTAGTCGGGGCCGAGCCGGTCGAACGCGACGGCGGCGCGGCGCAGCTGCAACGGGTCCGGCCGGTCCTCGGCGTCGTAGATCGTGACCAGGTCGCCCCGGGCGAGCTGGAGGCCGTAGTTGCAGGCCTTCGGCTTGGTCCGCGGGTGTGCCGGCGGCACCACCACGAGCCGCACGTGCGGGCCGGGCAGCGCGGCCCGGGCCGCCGCGATCGTCTCCTGGTCGTCGGCCTCCAGCAGCAACTGCACGTCGAGCTTCGCCGCCGGGTACTCCAGCGCCGCGAGGTGCTCCATGAGCAGACCGATCACCTCCGGCTCACGGTAGGCCGGAACGAGCACCGTGTAGACCGGCAGGTCGTCGTCGGGGACCGCGCGGGCCTCCTCCTCACTCACCCGCACCCGGTGCTCACGCCGGTTGGCGGCCCAGACCAGCGCGATCCGGAAGGTGATCGCCCCGGCGTACAGCACCGTGATGGCGGCGATGAGGACCTGCAGCGTCCCGATCGTCCACAGCAGCAGCGCTAGCCCCAGCGCGAGCACGGCGACGATGAGCAGCGCCCGTTGCAGCCGGGTCAGCACGACGTGCGCGGACTGGTCCGGCCACAGTTCCCGCAGCCCGTGGATGCTGCGGGCCAGGCGGAGGTCGGTGCCCGGGTCGAGCTCGTCGGGCGGCGCGGTCACGGCTGCCCTCCGGTGATGCTGAAGCGGGCCACGGCTCCGCCGCCGTTCTCGTAGTACTCCACGACGATCGTGTGCTGGCCGGCGGCGATCGGGACGTCGGCGGTGTAGGTCGTCGGGGAGTGGTCGCTCCAGCCGTCGATGACGACGTTGCCGTCGAGCCTGACCCGGATGCCGTCGTCACCCGTCGCGCTGAGCCGGTACGTGCCGGCGTCCAGCTGCACCGTCCTGGTCCAGCGCGCCGAGAAGCCGTCGACCGGGACCGCGGGGTCCGGCGAGCCGGCACCCCAGTCGGCGGCGATCTCGTCCTCGTTGCGGGTCAGCACGGCCGGTCCGGTGAGCGTCGTGTTGCCGAAGTACTCGGCGACGTACGGGACGGCGGGCGGCGGCGGCTGGTCGGTCCTGGAGAAGTCCAGCCGCGCGACGGCACCGCCGCCGTGCTCGTAGTACTCCAGCACGATCGTGTGCGAGCCGTCGGTGAGCGCACGGGTCACCGTGTACGGGGTCGGCCCCTGGTCCACCCACTTGTCGAGCACCTTCACCCCGTCGACGAACAGCCGCACGCCGTCGTCCCCGGTGACGGTGAAGGCGTAGTAGCCCGCGGTCAGCTGTACCGACCTCGTCCACCGCGCGGAGAAGCCGTCGGCCGGGATGGCGGGGTCGGGCGATCCGTCGCCCCAGTCGAAGCTGACGGTGTCGTCCTGGCGGGTCACTGCGGGAGTGCCGGCAAGGGTCTGGTTGGCGAAGTACTCGCCGGTGTACCCGTCCTGCACCGTGACGTCGCCGATCCGCTCGTAGTCGAACCCGACCAGCGCCCCGCCGCCGTTCTCGTAGTACTCGACCCTGATCGTGTGGTTGCCGCCGAGCAGGACCTTGTCGACGCTGTACGGCGCGTTCTGGTTCTGCCACCGGTCGACGACCGGCACGTTGTCGACGTACACCCGGATGCCGTCGTCACTGGCGCCGCTGAAGCGGTAGAGGCCGGCGGGCAGGATGTCGGTGCGGGTCCAGCGCGCGACGAACTTGTCGGCCGCGATGGCCGGGTCCGGCGACCCGCCACCCCAGTCGAAGTTGACCGAGGTGTCCTGGCGCGTCAGGTCGGGCGTGCGGGTGGGGATCGGCGGCGAGTCCCCCGCGGTCGGGGTGTTCCAGAACTCGGCGGTGTACGCCGAGGACACCTGGACGTCGCCCACCTTGAGGTAGCGCAGCCGGGCCACGGCGTCGCCGCCGTTCTCGTAGTAATCCATCACGATGCTGTGCGGCCCGCTGTCCAGCAGCACGCGTGCGGTGTGGCTCGTCGCGCCCTGGTCGATCCACTTGTCGATGACCCGCACGCCGTCGACGGTGAGCCGCACGCCGTCGTCAGCGGTGACGGTGAAGTCGTACTGGCCCTGGATGAGGACCAGCGTTCCGGTCCAGCGGGCGACGAAGTGGTCCGCCGTGACCCCGGCGGCCGGCGAGCCGGCACCCCAGTCGTGGTCGATCTCCGGCTCCTGCCGGCTCAGGGTCGGTGTGCCGGTCGGCACGGCCGGCGCCGATCCCGCACCCGGTGTGTTCCAGTACTTGGCCTGGAACGACTGGGAGGGCTGGTCGGTGGTGGTGTCCCAGTCGAGCTTCGCGAGCGCGTCGCCGCCCTCGTCGTAGTACTCCATCACGACGGTGTGGTCACCGGCGCCGAGGTCGCCGACGTAGTTGTAGGCGGTACCGGACTGGCCGCGCCACTGGTCGATGACTCGCTTGCCGTCGATGTACAGCCGCACCCCGTCGTCGCTGACGGTGGTGAACCGGTAGCGACCCGCCGCGAAGTACTGCGTCTTCGTCCAGCGGACCGAGAACTCGTCGGCCGGCACGGCCGGGCCCGGCGAGCTTTCCTCCCACACGAAGTTGATCTGCGGGTCCGGCCGGGTGAGCACCGGCGTGCCGGAGAGGTTCTTGTTGCCGAAGTAGGCGCCGGTGAACGGTTGCGAGGGCGCGTACGTCGCGGTGTAGGTGGTGTCGGTCTCCGGCGTGCTGATCGTGTGCCGGATGGCCTTACCGTCCGACCAGCCGGTGAAGTGGTAGACGGTGCCGTCGGCGGCGACGGCCGTCGGCGGCGCCGCCAGCTCGCGCTGGAAGCCGATCACACCCTCGACGGTGAGCGGTGTGGCCACCGGGACGCCGTCGAGCATCGTGCCCAGGCCGGCCGGCTCGGTGCGCAGCGTGATGTGCGACTTCCGCGGATAGATGTTGATCGACTTCGAGGTGGACAGGCCGTTCGTGTCGGTGGCCGTGACCAGGATCTCGTACCACGTGTCGGCCGAGGCCTCGCCGGTCGCCGGGATGGTGAACGACCCGGCCCGGCCGGTGAGCGGCCCGACGAACGGATGGAAGTGGGTGTGGTGGTGCAGCCGCACCTCGGTCTTGATCGCGGCGTCGTTGAGGTCGAAGCCGGCGCCGTCGGTCGCGAAGGCGTTGTAGGTGATGGTGTCACCGGCCCGGTACAGCGCGCCGTCCGCCGGCACCGCGATGGTCACGTTCGGCGGCACCCCGACCTGGACCACGATGGGCTTGGCCGGCACCGCGTCGTGCCCGTCGGAGACGGTCAGCTGGACCGTATAGACGCCGACGTTCGCGTACCGCTTGACGGGGTTCGCCGCGGTGCTCGTCGTGCCGTCGCCGAAGTTCCAGTTGTACGTGAGCGGGTCGCCGTCCGGGTCGCTGCTGCCCGCGCTGGAGAAGTGCACGTCGAGCGGCTGGATGCCCTTGGTGACGTCGGCGGTGGCGTTGGCCACCGGCAGATGGGTCGTGGTGTTGTAGGTGATGCGTCGCAGCTCGCCCGGGTAGTAGTTGAGGTAGTACAGCGAGCCGTCGGGGGCCACCTTCAGATCCACCACGCTGCCGGCGTTGGCGTCGAAGTCGTGCACGGCGGTGATGTTGCCGCTCCCGTCGAGCTCCGCCCGCCGGATGAAGCCCTTCGCGTAGTCACCGAAGAACAGGTTGCCGCGGTACTGCTCCGGGAACATGGTGGCGTGGTAGATCGGTCCGCCGGTGACCGCCGCGCTCTCACCGTCGTGGTTGTACGTGTAGAGGGGGTCGATGAACCCGGCGCAGTCAGCGGTGCACTTGCCTTCCTTGAGCGGCCATCCGTAGTTGCCGCCCTTCACGATGCGGTTGACCTCTTCCCAGGTGAAGTCGCCGACGTCGCCGCCGTAGAGCAGTCCGGTCGCGCTGTCGAACTGGAACCGCCAGGGGTTGCGGAAGCCGTACGCCCAGATCGCGCCGACCTTGCCCGGCTGCCCGTAGAACGGGTTGTCGGTCGGGATCGAACCGTCCTTGTTGATGCGCAGGATCTTGCCGTGCGGGTTGCTCAGGTCCTGGGCGTTGCTCCCGTAGCCGTTGTCCCCGACCGCGAAGTACATCTTCCCGTCCGGACCGAAGCGGATGCTGCCGCCGACGTGCAGGTGCTGGGAGAGCGACTGCGTCTGGAAGATCGTGAAGGGTCCGTCCGTGCCGACGTCGCCGGACGCGTCGAAGCGGACCAGCCGGTTCAGCAGGTCCAGCCCCGTGTAGTAGAAGTACACGTAGTGGTTGCTGACGCCGAAGTCCGGGTCGAACGCGATGCCGATGAGACCCCGGTCGCCCGTCGCCTCGGACGGGAGCTCGGCGAACGGCTGCGCCAGCAGCTGCCCGTCCTTGAAGATCTTGATCTTGCCGGTGCGTTCCAGGATGAAGATGCGGCCGTCCGGCGCGATCTCGAAGCCGGACGGGCCGTCCAGGCCGGCGCCGACGACGAGCGACGTCTGGAAGCCGTCCGGTGGCGCGCCCTTCGCCGGTGTGGCGACGAGCAGGCTCGCCAGCACGCACGCCGTCAGTACCAGTGCTCGAATGTTCATGGTTTCCCCAGGTCGGAGTTTCACGGATGAGACGACGGCGGGTCCGCTCAGTGCGGCGTGCCCTGGTCGATGATCATGGTGATGACGGGCAACAGCGCGGAGCCGCCGAGTCCGGCGGCGACCAGCGCCAGTGCGGCGGTGGCAAGGCGGCCCCGCGGCAGGTAGTGGCGTTCGCCGGCCGGCGAGGCCGTGGCCGGCCGCGACCACCGCCACGCGAAGATCGCGATCGTGGCGGCCAGCAGGACGTCGGGCGCGCCCGTCGCCGTGACCGCCCGGAAGGCGGCCGGGCCGAACAACCGTCCGACGAGCAGGGCGCAGGCGAGGCCGAGGACCGCTGCGGCGATCACCGCGGCCCACGCCAGGAGCGTGCGGGTCAGGAGGCGCCGCGTCGCGCCGGAGCAGCAGAGCGCCGCGAGCAGGACGCTCAGCAGCGCACCCGGCAGGGCGGTCGCCGGGGTCGCCGCCTCCGCCAGGACGAGCGGCTGCCCGCCGTGGCGGACCCACAGCGCACCCGTGTCCAGCCGGTCGGCGAACGGCGCGCTGACGAACGCCGCGCCGTTGACCAGCACCCAGTCGCCGGCATCCCGCATCGCCGGGGTGGGCGTGAGCGACGCCACCAGCGGCAGCGCCAGCACCCACCGCAGCCGGGCCGCGGTTCTGGTGCCGAGCAGCAGCACGATGGCGCCGGCGAGGAAGGCGATCGCGCCGAGGAGCGGCCAGGCCGACGGGGCCGCGTCGTCGCGTGCGATCACGGTGATCGCGGCGGCCATGCCGAGCAGCCCGGCCGCGATCAGGCCGTCCACCTGACGGTCGTGGACCTCCGGCTCGGTGGCGGGCGGTCTGAGCCGGCCCACGAGCAGGGCGGCGGCCACCGCCAGGGGGATCACCAGCGACACCGCCGGCTGCCTGGAGTGCACGTCGGCCCACACCTGCCCGGCCACGCCGGGGAACGCCGCCATGGTGAACAGGCACGCGAGCACGATCCGGACCCGGGCCGAGCGGCGCACGGCGACGACCATCCGGCCCGCGCCCGAGGCCACCGCCGAGCCGGGGCCGCCGTAGATCCACTGGCTCACGGCCACGTACCGCACGGCGAAGACGACCACGATCGCCGCCACGTTGGCCGTGAGGTAGTGCAGGTGCAGGCCCTGGACCAGCCAGGCGAGCACGGCGAGGTGCAGTGGGAGCAGCGCGTTGTTCAGCAGCCAGAAGCGTCCGAACCTGCGGCGCGCGTGATGCTCGACGCTCGGCATGACGAGGCGGTCGATCACGGCGAAGTTCCACACGACGGCCGCCTGTGTGGAGGCGACCGCGGCCGCGAGGTACGGCACCGCGAACACGTGGGTCAGCAGCCACAGCAGCGCCGAGTTCACGAGGATGCCGGAGCCTCCGGCGGCGGCGAACCCGAGGATCCGGGCGAGCCGTGACGACGGCCGCACGGCCGAGTGTGCCCGCAGCCGGGCCAGGTGCAGGGCGAAGCGGACACCCTCGCGGACGGAGGCCTTGCTCTCGCCGGCCAGCCGCGGCTGGAAGGTGTAGGGCACCTCCGCGATCCGCCGGATCCGGCTGCGGACAATGATCTCCAGCAGGATCTTGAACCCGTCCGGGCGCAGTTCGGGGTCGACGGCCTCCCGCCGTACCGCGAAGAAGCCGCTCATGGGATCGGACACGGGCCGCAGGCGCAGCGGGAAGGTCAGCTTGGTGAGGTGGCCCGACAGCCGCGACACGAGGCGCCGGACGGGACCGTCGAGGCCGCCGGCGTTGCCGGATCCGCGGTACCGGCTGGCCACGACGACGTCCGCCCCGGAGGTGTTCACGGCGTCCACGACGGCCGGCAGCGCCTCGGGTGGATGCTGCAGATCACCGTCCATCACGATCACCCAGGGGGTGCGCGCGGCGCGGATGCCGGCCGCCACCGCTCCGCCCAGGCCGCCGCGGCGCTCGCCGTGCGGGCGATGCAGGACCCGGATCCGGTCCGGGGCATCCGCGGCGGCGGCCCGGATCGTCTCCTCGGTACCGTCGTCGCTGTCATCGACGAACAGGATGTCGGCCGGGATCGCGGCGTCGGTCAGGACGGCGTGCAGGCGGCTCAGCACCGGTTCCACGTTGTCGGACTCGTTGCGGGTCGGGATGACGATGGTGAACCGCGGCTCCGGCTCCAGCACCTCCACGGCGCTGTCCGGTCCGCTCGCCGGGACTTCCTCGTCCGCAGGCAGGTCGAGGTGCGGCGACCCGCTCATCGGGCCGGCTCCGGATCCCGACGGGACGTATCAACGCCAAGGGCGGTGAGGGCAGTCAAAAGACCAAACTCCGAAACGTGAAAAAAGGCAAAATGATTGACCGCAACCAATTCATTGGTGCGCGTGCCGAAGAGCTGACGACTTTCAGTGGTACCGCTACGAAGATCGGAATGCGCTGACCGGGTGGGCACCGTTTTCGGCCGAATTCTCCGGCGTGCGGCACATCGAATGTCGAGCGGATGGGCGAAGGCGATCGTCTCGCTGAACAATATGTAGACCAGCGCCTCGGCCCAGCTTGAGCCAACTTTGCTACTGTGATGTACATCACATTTGGCCGTCCTCCCGGCTCACCAACATCGGGTGAGCCGCCGCCTCGGCCCCGATGGTCTGCTGTTGATGGTGCGCCACCCGCGCCCAGCACTGTCCACGATGGACACTCGAATTCGGCCCGTCCGGCCGACGAATTCGGCATGCCCAGGAGAGACCGAAATGACCGAGATCATGCGCGCCGGCGCGGTGACCGACCGCCCCGTTGCGCGGCGTCCGGAAGGAACGCGACGAGAGCCTTGAACAAGGCGAAGGCCGACTCGGGCGACGCGTCACGTGGGACCGTTCACACGGCGTTCACCGCCGCCGCGTTCGCGTAGTGCGCCCGCGCCCCGTCCACCGCTCCAAAGGGGTTCCCGGGCGGGCCGACCCTTGACGCGCCATCAGCGCGGGCGGCAAGATCGCAGACGGAAATGGAAAGAGCGTTTCATCTAGTGGAACGAGGTCTGGCGATGGTCATGTTCGACATGCCGCTGAGCGAGCTGCGCGAGTACCGGCCCGACCGGGTCGAGCCGTCGGACTTCGACGGGTTCTGGGCGCGGACGCTCGCTGAGGCACGGCGGCACGACATCGCCGCCGAGTTCGCCGCCGCCGACTCAGGACTGCGGACCGTCGACGTGTTCGACGTGCGCTTCGCCGGCTGGAACGGGGAGCGGGTCGCGGCGTGGCTGCTCATGCCCCGGCACGTCGACGGGCCCGTCCCGGCCGTCGTCGAGTATGTCGGCTACGGCAGCGGGCGCAGCCTCGCTCACCAGCGGCTGTTCATGAGCGCGGCCGGCTTCGCCCACCTCGTCATGGACAGCCGCGGGCAGGGCTCGGCGTGGCGGCCCGGCGTCACGCCCGACCCCGACCCGGCACCGCAGACCGGGCAGTACCCCGGCTTCATGACCCGCGGCATCGACGACCCCGAGCGGTACTACTACCGGCGGATCATGACCGACGCCGCCCGCGCCGTCGAGGCCGTCCGCGCCCACCCCGGCGTCGACCGGCAGCGGGTCGCCGTCTACGGGCGCAGCCAGGGCGGCGGGCTCGCGCTGGCCGCCGGCGCGCTCGTCCCCGACGTCGCCGCCATCGTCGCCGACGTGCCGTTCCTGTGCCACTACCGGCGGGCCACCGAGATCACCGACAAGACGCCGTACGCGGAGATCGCGCAGTACCTGAAGGCCCGCCGCACCGACGTCGAGCGGGCCTTCCGGACGCTGAGCTACTTCGACGGCGTCAACTTCGCCGCCCGGGCCACGGCGCCCGGCCAGTTCGGGGTCGGGCTCATGGACGACGTCTGCCCGCCCTCGACCGTGTTCGCCGCGTACAACCACTACGCGGGGCCGAAGGACATCTGCGTGTGGCCGTACAACGGGCACGAGGGCGGTGAGGTCTTTCAGGAGTCCGACACGCTGACGTTCCTCAACAAGACGCTCGCGCCGCGCTGAGCGGACCGCTCGGCACCGGAGAGCATCCGCGTCGTCAGCAGGCCGTCCGAGCCGGTCACCGCCGGCGGACGGCCCTGCGTCACCGCCTCGAGCAGGTCGCCGAGCTGCGCGGCGTACGCACCGAGCCGGACCGGGTCGCGCGGGTTCGTCGCGTCGAAGTCCGGCTGGCGCGTCACCGTGCTCCAGGCGCCGTCGCGGGCCAGGCGCAGGGCGCCGTACGCGTCGAACTCCAGCATCCCCGTCGTGCCCACGACGAGGAACTGCAGGCCGCCGCCCAGGCCCGGCGGCGGGATGTCGTAGCTCATCCACACCTGGGCCATCGCGCCGCCGGTCAGGCCGTAGGTCACCATCGCGCTGCGCATCGGCGGCGGCTGGGACGAGAACTCCCCGAACAGCGCGAACACCACCTCCGCCTCGGCGCCGCTGAGCCAGCGCAGCAGGTCGCAGGCGTGCGCGCCCCAGGAGGCGTAGGCGGTCTGCTGCGCCGGGTCGAGCTTCCACGCGTCGCGGGTCTTGGCGGTGTCCCAGAAGCCGACCTCGGGGCCGAGCGCCCGCACCATCGTCACGCGCCCGATCGCGCCCTCCTCGACGAGCCGCCGGGCGGTCGCGGGCACGTGCCGGAACCGCTGCTGCGACACCACCGCCAGCCGCACGCCGGCCTCGTCGCAGGCCGCCACCATCTCGGCGCACTCCCCCGGGTCCTGCGCCATCGGCTTCTCGACCAGCACGTGCTTGCCCGCGCGGGCGGCGGCGAGGACCTGGTCGCGGTGGGCGGCCGGCGGGCTGGCCACGACGACGATGTGCACCTCGGGATCCGCCAGCAGCTGCGGTACCGAGGAGAAAAGCCGGCAACCGAACTCCGCCGCCACCTCCGGCGCCCGCGTCCCGCCCGCGATCCCGGCCAGCCGCGCGCCCGGCAGGCAGGTCGCGGCCACCGCCGACCACGTGCGCCCCATGAACCCGGATCCGACGACCCCGACCCCGATACTCATCGCACCAGCTCCTTCGTGACGCCGGCGATGCCGGCCGCGCCGCACATCGCCATCGCGGTCTCCAACTCGTCGCGCAGCATCAGCAGTACGGCGGAAACCCCAGCCGCACCGTCCACGGCCAGTCCCCACAGGACGGGCCGGCCGATCAGCACCGCCCGCGCGCCCAGCGCCACCGCCTTGAGCACGTCCGTGCCGCGGCGAAACCCGCCGTCGACGTAGACCTCGGCGCGGTCCCCGACGGCAGCGACCACCTCCGGCAGCGCCTCGATCGGCGGCACGGCGGTGTCCAGCTGCCGGCCGCCGTGGTCGGACACGATGACGGCGGCCGCACCGGAGGCGACCGCCAGCGCCGCGTCCGCGCCGGCGAGGACACCCTTGACCACCACCGGCAGCGACGTGCGCTCCGCCAGCCAGGACACGTACGGCCAGGTCGCGGAGCGGTCCAGCAGGCCGTCGAAGCGTTTGCGCATCGCGGCGCCGGTGACGTCCCACTCGACGCGCGGGACGGCGGCGGCCGGGAAGTTCGGCGAGGGCGGGGTCGACCAGCGGTTGCGGATGTTGCGCTCCCGCTTCGCCATCACCTTGTGGTCGACGGTGAGGCAGATGGCGCTGTACCCCGAGGCCTCCGCCCGCCGCAGCAGCTGCACGGCGAGGTCGCGGTCGCGCAGCAGGGGCAGATGCATCCACCGCGGTCCCGGGGCTGCCGCGGCGATCTCCTCCAGCGGGAACGTGGAGCCGGAGCTGACCACCATGAGGGTGCCGGTGTCCGCGGCGCCGCGGGCGGTGGCCAGTTCCCCGTCGGGGTGCGCGATGCCGTGGTCGCCGGAGGGCGCGACGAGGATCGGGGCCGGCACCGGGTGGCCGAGCACCGTGGTGGACGGGTCGCAGGTCGTGATGTCGGTCATCACGCGCGGCCGGAGCCGGATCGCGTCGAGCACCCGGCGCGGCAGGCCCAGGCTCACCTCGGCGTCGGCGCCGCCGGCGATGTAGTCGTACGCGGCCGGGTCGAGCAGCTCCCGGGCGCGGGTCTCGTAGTCATCGAGGTTGACCAGGTCGTTGACGGTGTCCGTCATGGGGTGCCTCCTGCGGCACGGCGACCGGCTGTCCGGTCGCGATCGACTGGTGGGCCGCGGCGGTCGTGTCGGCGGCGATCGCCGCGTCGTGCAGGGTGTAGCCCGGGGAGCCGCCGGTGGGTGCGGCGGCGGTCGGCTCGCCGGGCGCGGCCTCGGCGGGCAGCAGGCGCATGCCGTCCGGGCCGTGGCGGCGCACGGCCGGGGCGGCGAGGTCGATCTCGGTGTGGGCGTGCGAGCCGATCAGGCGGGCCGTGATCGAGGACAGGCCCGGCGCGTCGGCCACCACGAGGGAGGCGACGACGCCGTGGGTCATCAGCAGCGAGGCGACGAGGCCGGTGGCGGTGCCCTCGGCGTACACCTCGACCGGCTCACAGCCGGTGAGGGCGCGGGCCAGGTCGACGGCGTCGCCGAGGGTGCCGTTGAGGCACTCGACGTTGACGCTGCGCGGAAGGCCCAGGTGGCCCGCGTCGACCCACGCGCGGGCGCGGCGGACGGGCGCGGCGAGGGCGGGCGAAACGTCGGCACGGACCCGTCCGAGCGCGGCGGCGAGCGCCGCGGCACGGTCCGGCATCGCGTGAGACATCGGGTCAGGCATCGGGTCAGGCATCCAGCGTCACCTCCATCGGGGCGCCGGCCTCCAGGGAGCGCTGGGCGGCCAGGGCGGTGGCGAGCGCGGCCCGGGACTGCTCGAGGGTGATGAGCGGCGCGGCGCGGCCGGCGAAGACGTCCGCGGTGTGGACGGCCTGGTGGTAGAGGGCGTCGGCGACCGAGGCCGGCGGGGTGGTGACGGGCGTGCCGCCGAGGGCCGCGTCGGCGGCGGTGTGGTGGGCGAGGGTGCCGGTCTCGCCGGTGAGCGTCATGCGGCGCAGCATGTCGCCGGGGCGGCGCAGGCCGTACGACAGCTCGGCGAGGGCCACGGCGCCGCCCGCGAAGCGGACCGTGACGTGGAAGCTGTCCGGCGTCGGCATACCGGGCGCGTGGGTGCACCAGCCGCGGGTGAAGACCCGCTCCGGCCGGTCGCCGAGCAGGGCGATGGCGAGGTCGAGCGGGTGCATGCCGTTGTGGACGAGGTGCCCGCCGGACGCGGCCGGGTCGAGCTGCCAGCTGTTCCAGCCGCCGGGCCAGACGTGGCCGACGTACCAGGCCAGGTGCAGCAGGCGCGGGGTGCCGACCTCGCCGGCGGCGGCCGCGGCGGCCAGGGTGCGCACCGCGGGCTGGAACCGGGTCGTCTGCCCGACCATCACCCGCACGCCGGCCGTGCGGGCCGCGGCGACGACCGCGTCGAAGTCGGCGAGGCGGCGCGCCGGGGGCTTCTCGATGACGACGTGCTTGCCGGCGGCGATGGCGGCCAGGGCCCGGGCCGGGTGGTCGCCGGTGCGGCCGCAGACGATGACGCCGGTGACCGCCGGGTCGGCGAGCGCGTCGCCGAGGTCGGTGCCGGCCCGGCAGCCGGGCGCGAGGGCGGCGATCCGCCGGGCCCGGGCGAGGTCGGTGCCGACGACGTGGGTGACCTCGACGCCGCCGACCCGGGCGAAGGCGGACACGTGGTCGGCGGCGATCGCGCCGGAGCCGAGGACGGCGACCCCGATCATCCGGCCACCGCCCGCGCGTAGACGGCGTCGGACGGCCGGCCGAGCACCGGCGGGCGGGCCGGGGCGACGCCGACGACCGGCGTACCGGCGGCGACGACCGCGGAGCGCTGCAGGGTGGCGACGTGCCCGGCCTCGGGTGCGGTGACGACGGCGAGCTCGCGGCCGCGCGGGTCGAGGACGCTGCCGACCCGCCGGCCGCGCTCGACCCGGTCGAGGAGCGCGACCTCGGGCAGGAACAGGCCCGCGACCGGGGTGACGGTGAAACTGTCGGTGTCGCCGTCGCCGTGCAGCCACAGGCCGGGCCGGACGGGCGGGGCGTCGGCGGCGAGCATGCCGAGGTGCGCGAGGACGTTGCGCACGCCGCCGGTGTAGCCGTCGAGCCGGGCCCGGTCCAGCACGCCGCCGTCGGGCGACTCGACGTAGATCGCCGGGATGCCGAGCTCCCGCGCCAGGGTCAGGGTCCGGCCGGGGCCGAGGCTGCCGTGCGTCCAGACGATGCCCGCGCCGAACGCGACGGCCAGCTCGACGCCGGTCGTCGCGGCCGGACCGCCGTCGTCGAGGCCGCCGGCGAAGAACGGCATGTCGGTGGCCGGGGTCGAGGTGTGCAGGTCGATGAGCACGTCGCTGCCGCGGATGAGCCGGTCACCGACGAGCGCGGCGAGCCGCTGCGTCGGGGTGCCGGCCGGGTCGCCGGGGAACGACCGGGCCAGGTTGCCGTCGTCCGCGGGCCCGGTGCGGCGGTCGGCCTCGAAGGCCGCCTCGTGCGTCACCGGCACCACCCGCAGCCGCCCGGCCCGCAGGTCCAGCGGCCCGGCGGTGAGCCGCCCCGCGCCGACGATGCCGCCGACCTCGTTGCCGTGCACGCCGCCGAGGACCAGCACCGACGGCCCGTCACGACCACTGTCCAGCTCGTGGACGGTGACGCCCGGACCGCGGTCGCCGGCGGTCAGCCGCCGGCTGCTCCACTGCGCGGTCATGCGCCCTCCGCCTCGCTCCGGCCGCACGACCTGTCAGCTGAGCCCACGGTGACGGGCCTCCTCAGCTTCGCTCCGGAACCGGTCACGGGGTCACCACGGCTTCCTCCTCGGCGAAGTGGCACGCCGAGGACGCCCCGGCCGGGGTGCGGATCTCCAGGAGCGGGCGCTGCGACGCGCACCGGTCCTCGGCCTTCCAGCAGCGGGTGCGGAACGGGCAACCGCTCGGCGGGTCGGCCGGGTTCGGCACGTCGCCGGTGAGCAGCCGGCGCCGGCCCGGGTCGCGCAGCCGCGGGTCCGGGACCGGCACGGCGGACAGCAGCGCCTGCGTGTACGGGTGGGATGGGCGGGTGAAGACCGTGTCGGCGTCGCCGTACTCGACGATGTGGCCGAGGTACATCACCGCGACGCGGTGCGCGAGGTGGCGCACCACCGCGAGGTCGTGGGCGATGAACAGGTACGCGACGCCGAGCTCGCGCTGCAGCCGGGCCAGCAGGTTGACGACCTGGGCCTGGATGGACACGTCGAGCGCGGAGACCGGCTCGTCGAGGATGAGCAGCTTCGGCTCCAGCGCGAGCGCGCGGGCGATGCCGACGCGCTGGCGCTGGCCGCCGGAGAACTCGTGCGGGTACCGCGTAATCGCCTCGGCCGGCAGCCCGACCAGGTCGAACAGTTCCCGCACCCGGTCCCGGCGGCGGCCGCGGTCGCCGATGCCGTGGATAGCCAGCGGCTCCGCGACGATCTCGCCCACCGGCATCCGGGCCGGCAGCGACGCGTAGGGGTCCTGGAACACGTACTGCAGGTCGCGGCGCACGGCCCGCAGCGCCCCCGTCCCGAGCGCCCCCAGGTCCCGCCCGTCGAACATGACCCGCCCGGCGGTCGGGGCGTGGAAGCGCATGATCGTGCGGCCGACGGTCGACTTGCCGCAGCCGGACTCGCCGACCAGCGCCAGGGTCTGCCCGGCCCCGACGTCGAACGAGACGCCGTTGACCGCGTGCACGGTGCCGCGCCGGCGCTGCAGCACCCCGCCGCGGATCGGGAAATGCTTCACCAGGCCGTCGACGGAGAGCAGGGGGCCGCTCACGCGCCCACCTCCACGGCCTCGTCGTGGAAGTGGCACGCGGCCCGGTGACCGGGGCCGCGCTCGGGGCCGGTCTCGGGGCCGGTCTCGGGGCCGGTCTCGGGGCCGGTCTCGGGGCCGGTCTCGGGG
>NZ_JBEXCY010000178.1:21406-24372 GCF_040605515.1 Dactylosporangium sp. NPDC005572
GCCGGTCTCGACGAGCTCCGGGCGGGTGAGGCAGGCCTCGCGGCCGTGGCTGCGGGTGCAGCGGGGCCGGAAGGCGCACCCGTCGGGCAGCCGCTGCGGGTTCGGCGGCTGCCCGCCGATCGCCGGCAGCTCCTCGACGCGGTGGTACAGCTTCGGCAGGCTCTGCAGCAGCGCCCGGGTGTACGGGTGTCGGCCGTCGTGGAAGGCGGCATCGACGTCGGCGGTCTCCACGACGCGGCCGGCGTACATCACGATGACCCGCTGCGTCATCTCGGCGATGACCCCGAGATCGTGGGTGATCATCATGAGGGCGGCTCCCGTCTCCTGCTGCACGCGCCGGAGCAGGTCGAGGATCTGCGCCTGGATCGTGACGTCCAGGGCGGTGGTCGGCTCGTCGGCGATGATGAGCCGGGGCCGGTTGGCCATCGCGATGGCGATCATCGCCCGCTGCCGCATCCCGCCGGAGAACTCGTGCGGGTACTGCCTGGCCCGGCGCTTCGGGTCGGGGATGCCGACCTCGGCGAGCAGCTCGACCGCGCGGTCGGCCGCGGCCCGCCGCCCCAGGCCCGGATTGTGCTGGCGCAGCCCCTCGCTGACCTGGGTGCCGACGGTCATCACCGGGTTGAGCGCGGTCATCGGGTCCTGGAAGACCAGGCCGATCTCCTTGCCGCGTACCTTCTGCAGCTCCCGCTCGCGCATCGCGACGAGATCGCGACCGGCGAAGTGGGCGTGCCCGGAGACGACCCGGCCGGCCGAGGGCAGCAGCCCGAGCGCGGACATGACGGTGACGCTCTTGCCGGAGCCGGACTCGCCGACGATGCCGACCGTCTCGCCGGGGTGGATGTCGAAGCTGACCCCGTTGACGGCGCGCACCACCCCGCCGTGGACGCGGAACTCGGTGACCAGGTCGGCCACCCGCAGCAGCGGTTGCCCGTTCATCGGTCCCTCCTCGGGTCCGCGGCGTCGCGCAGCCCGTCGCCGACGAAGTTGACGGCGAGCACGGTCAGGGCGATCGCGATGCCCGGCGGCAGCCACAGCCACGGCATCGTCTCGAGGATGGTCAGCGACTGGGCGTCGTTGAGCATGTTGCCCCAGCTCGCGGTCGGGGGCGGCACGCCCAGGCCGAGGAAGGACACGGTGGCCTCCAGCAGGATCGCCTGGGCCACGGCGAGGGTGGCCACGACGGTGAGCGGCGCGATCACCACGGGCACGACGTGCCGGCGCAGGATGCGGGCCGGGCCGGCGCCGAGCCCGGCCACCGCGACCAGGGAGTCCTGTTCGCGCAGCGACAGGGTCAGGCCGCGCACGATCCGGAACGGCGTCGGCCAGCCGAACAGACCGATGGACAGGATGAGCGTCGGCAGGCTCGGGCCGACGAACGCCGCCACCACGATGATCACGATGAGGCTGGGGAAGGCCAGCACGACGTCGGCGAAGCGGCTGAGGATGCCGTCGACCCAGCGGCCGAAGTAGCCGGCGACCGCGCCGAGCGTGAGCCCGATGAGCGTCGCGACGAGCGCCGAGCTGAGCCCGACGAGCAGCGAGATCCGGCCGCCGACGAGCAGCCGGGCGAGCACGTCGCGGCCGGCGGAGTCGGTGCCGAGCGGGTGGCCGTCGCCGGGCGCCTGGCGGATCGCCGTCGGCACGACCTGGTTGGGGTCGGTGCCGAGGAACCAGGGCAGGACGATCGCGGCGAGGGCGAACAGGCCGAGCATGACCAGCCCGGCGACGGCGAGGCGGTGCCGGAAGAACCGGCGGACGGCGAGCCGCCCCGGCGAGACGGCACCCGCGGCTGCGGGCGCGGCGGCCGTGAGCGCCGGCGGGATGTCCGTGGCAGTCATGGGTACGGGCCTCCTACAGCCGAATCCGGGGGTCGATGAGCGCGTACGCCAGGTCGGCGAGCAGGTTGCACAGCAGCACGAGGATCGCGACCGCCATCACGAACCCGAGCAGCACCGGGTAGTCGCGGGCGAGGACGGCGTCCAGGGCCATGCGGCCCATGCCCGGCCAGGCGAAGATCTGCTCCACGACCACGGCGCCGGCGAACAGCGTCGGGATCTGGATGGCCACCACCGTGACGAGCGGGATCAGCGCGTTGTGCAGCGCGTGCCGGCCGATCACCCGGCGCGGGGACAGCCCCTTGGACCGGGCCGTGGTCAGGTAGTCCTGGCCGAGGACCTCCAGCATGCCGGCCCGGGCGTAGCGCACGTAGGGCCCGGCGAGCGCGAAGCCGAGGATCGAGGCCGGCAGCACCAGATGGTGCAGGGAGTCGACGAACCCGCCGCCGCCGATCGAGTTCATCCCGCTGGTGGGGAACCATTGCAGCTTGAGGCCGAAGATGTAGATGCCCAGCAGCGCGGCGAAGAAGCTCGGCACCGAGATGGCCAGCAGGCTCACGACCGTGGTGCCGTAGTCGACGGCGCTGTTGCGCCGCAGGGCCGCCACGATGCCCATCGGGATGCCGACGAGCAGCGAGATCAGCAGCGCGGTGCCCATGAGGGAGACCGTCGGGCCGAGCCGCTCCGCCATCACCTCGGTGACCGGCTGGCCGCTGCTGAAGGAGAAGCCGAGGTTGCCGTGCAGCAGCTCGGCGACCCAGTGGGCGTACTGCACCGGCGGCGACGAGTCCAGGCCGAGCTGATGGCGCCGCAGCGCGACGGCCGCGTCCCGGTCGCCGGAGAACGACATCGGATCGATCATCATCTCGGCCGGATCGCCCGGCATGAGCTGCAGCAGGACGAACAGCAGCACGCTGATGCCGATCAGCACCACCGTGGACACCAGCAGGCGCCGGATGATGAAGGCGACCAACTACTCACTCTCCTTGCGGACGGGGCCGGTGCCGCCGCGCGCTTCCGGCGCGGCGGGCCCCCCGGGGCTGAGGGGGGGGGGCACGGGCCCGGGGCGCGCCTATAGGTATATGACACCACTTTAAAACATTGACAAGCTGTGTGGTAGTGGTTTGC
>NZ_JBEXCY010000179.1:0-24334 GCF_040605515.1 Dactylosporangium sp. NPDC005572
GGGTGAGCCTGGGCGAGATAAGAGTCACGATGATGTTGATGACCTCGAAGACCGCGCTCGAGGCGCTCGGCCTCGGCGGCGACCCACCCGGCCGGGTCGGCGTCGGCGAGCGCCGGCCCGCGCCACAGGTCGAGGGCCTCGCGGAGCAGCGCCGCCGGGTCGTCGGCTCCACTGTGGACGGTCTCGACGGCCCGCTCGAACCGGGCCGCGTCGACGTCGGCCGGGTCGACACACAGGGCGTACCCGGGCTCGCGGGTCTGCACGACGCCGTCGAGCCCGCACCGGCTGAGCGCCTGCCGCAGCCGGGCGACGTGGCTGTGCAGCGACCGCAGCGCGGTGCGCGGCGGCTCCTCGCCCCACAGCGCCTCGACGAGCCGCCAGGTCGGCACGACGGCGCCGGGCTGCAACGCGAGCGCGCCGACGAGCGCCCGGTGCCGGCCGCCGGTCAGCTCGGCCCGCCCGTTCGGCCCGACGACCTCGACGGCGCCCAGGATGGCGACGACGCTCCTCGATGCCATGGGCCACCCTAGGCCGCCGCCGGGCATCGGCGGTGTCCGATTTCAGCGCCCGATCGGCTCGGAAGGCGTCACCGTCGGGAGCGGGTCGGCGACGTCCCGGGGTGGCGGCCGGTCCTCGTCCGTGAGCCGTCGGTCACTCCAGGCCACCTGCCCGCAATCGGGCTGAGAACCGGCATAAACGGGGCTGGATGGCTTGATCCGGCCCCGGTAGGTTGGCGGCATGCCGACGTTCGAGGCCGCACCGTGACGCTCCGCCGCTGGCTCCTCGCCCAGCGCAGAAGTCGTGACGGTACCGCCGAAATGCTGCTCCGCCTGCACCGCCGCAACCAGGCGCTGCTGCACCGGCAACTGGCCGTGCTCGACGGACTCGAACGCCGCGTGGACGACGTCGGCCACCTCGGCGCCCTGTTCGGCGCCGACCACCTCGGCGCGCAGATGCGCCGCAACGCCGAGCGGGCGATCCTGCTCGCCGGCGAGCGCCCGGGCCGGCGGTGGACGCGCCCGGTGCCGCTGGTCGACGTGGCCCGGTCGGCCGCCGCGTCGGTCGAGCGCCAGGCCGCCGTCCTGGTGACCGTGCCGCCCGCGCCCCGGCTGGCCGGCCCGGCCGTGACCGACGTGCTGCACCTGCTGACCGAGCTGATCGAGAACGCGACCAAAGCGTGCGCCGGGGACGGCACCGTGTGGGTCACCGGGGAGCGGGATTCCCAGTGGTACCGGCTGATCGTCCGCGACCAGGGCAGCGGGATGGCGCCGGCCGGCCTGGCCGCCGCCCGCGACGCGGTCGCGCGACCCTTCCGCCCGTTCGATCCGGACCGCGCCGGGCTGCGGCTGGCGGGACGGCTGGCCCGGGCGCAGGGGGCCCGGATCGACCTGGAAGAATCTTCGCGGGGCGGGACGGTCGTTCAGGTCCGCATCCCCCTGACCTTGATCCTGACCACCGACGATGCATCAGCTCCGTCCACGGACGCCCCGCGGGGGCCGGGTGTCCAGGCGGAGGCAGGCCCTTCGGCGGGGCCGGGCACCGGCTCCTCGTCGGGCCCGGACACTGCTCGCTCCGAGGACCTGCGCGCTCCGGCACCGCCGGGGCCGCCGCGGTTGCTGGGCGTGCTGGAAGGGCCGGGCTCGTATTACGGGCCCGCCCTTCCCGAGACGGCCGGCGCCGCCGACGGCCCGGGGCGGGCCGCGGCGGCGGACGGCCCGGTGCTGCCCGTGCGGACGCCGCGGGCGGTGCCGTCGGGGTCGGCCGGGCTTGCCCGGCGGCGGCAGGATGGAGAGCAGGACGGGGCGGGCCGGCGTCCGGCCGACCGCACGGCCCGGTTCCGGGAGCGCGTCGCCAGTCGCGGCGCGGCCTCCTCCGCCGGGCCGCTCGGCCTGCCGTCCACTGTGGATTTCGCGGTGGACGGGGTCGTGGAGCCCGCGGGAATCGGCACCGCGGACTCCGGTGGGGACGACGACGCGAAAGCGTAGGAGGACGATGATGACGCGACCGGCATCGGCGCCGGCCATGGCGGACCTGCACCGGCTGCTCGACGACCTCGTGAACGAGGTACCGGGCACCGAGGTGGCGGTGTTGCTGTCGACCGACGGGCTGCCGCTGGCCGCGTCGCGGGAGGTGTCCCGCGACACCGGCGAGCTCGTCGCGGCCGCGGCCGCGGGCCTGCACGCCCTCGCCGTCGTGGCGGGCGCGAAGATCCACGACGGCAGGACGCTGCGCGTCATCGTCGAGATGGAGCACGTCCTGCTCGCGATCGAGCCGGCCGGCGACAGCGCCGTGCTCGCGGTCGCGTTCAGCGGCGCCCCCGACCCGGCCTCGGTCAACGGCCCGGTGACGGCGGCCGCCGAACGGGCCGCCAAGGCCCTCGCCGCGGTCCACGCCGCGCGCCGCGCCAACCTCCCCGCCGGAGAGTCCGCGCCGAAGCCCGGGCGGCACGCGCGGGCCGACGACGGCCCGGAGCCTGACGCATCGGCCGGGCGGCACGCGTTCGCCGCCGGGTGAGCGCCGTGACCGACGAGCCGGTTGCCGACCTGGCGGACGAGACCTGGCTGGACGAGGAGGCCGGGCCCCTGGTCCGGCTCTACGCGCTGACCCGCGGACGGGTGACCGCGCAGGCCGACGGGCTCGACATGGCCGCGCTGGTGACCACGGCGACGTCGTCGGACGACCACGCGGAGGTCTCGCCGGAGCAGCGCGAGATCCTGCGGCACTGCGTGCGGCCCGTCTCGGTGGCCGAGGTCGCGGCGCACCTCGGGGTGCCGCTCGGCACGGCCCGGGTGCTGCTCGCCGACCTGCGGGCGGCCGGCCTGGTCGTGGCCGGGCCGGACCGCGGCGTCGAGGTGCCCTCCGAGCTGCTGCTCGGCAAGGTCCTCAACGCGCTGCTGGACCTCTGAGTCAGCCGGCCTCGACCAGCGCCGCGAGGTTGTCGAGGGCCATGCGGGTGCCGAGCTCGTTGTCGGCGCGCGGGACGGCGTCGGGCAGGTTCTCGTGGTGCATCGTGACCTCGGTGCCGCTGCCGGAGTCGCGCAACGTGGTGGTCAGCGTCATCGAGCCGCCCATCGCCGGGTCGGCGGCCTCGAACTCGAACACCTCGACGACCTGCTCGCCGGGCACCAGGCGGGCGAAGTGCCCGTGGTAGGTGTCGGTGTGCGCCCCCGACTTCCCGGCCTCGTCACCGGCGGTGTACGTGAGCGACACGCGGAAGCGGCCGCCCTCGCGCGCCTCGAACTCGTGGACCTCGCTGGTCATGTTCGTGGGCACCCGCCACCGCGCGATCGCGCCCGGGTCGAGCAGCGCCCGGTAGACCGCCTCGCGCGGGGCGTTGACGTGCCGCGACATCGTCGTCGAGTACATGCTTGGAGCCTAGTTCAGCCCTGGCTCAGCCCTACTTCAGCCCACGACGATGATCAGCGCCTCGTCGTCGGCCAGCGCGGCGATGCCGTCGCGGAGGATGGCCACCGTGTCCCGGGCCGCCGCCGCGGAGTCGCCCTCGTCGGTGCGCAGACCGGCCTCGACGAACGCGGCGTGGAAGAGGTGGCCGGGGAAGGCGCTCGGGTCGAGCCGCGGCAGGAGCCGCCGGTGCTCGGTCGTGACGACCGTGTAGAACGTGTCGTCCTCGGTCCCGCCGATCGGCTCCTCGTGGCCGTTGCCCGACAGCGAGACGCCCTGGTCCTCCAGCACGTCGAGCACGACCAGGACGACGAAGCCCGACCAGCCGAAACCCGAGGCCAGCTCCCGGCCGTGCTCGGCGAGCACGCGGGCGGGCTCGCGCACGAAGTCGGGGAGCAACTTGGTGTTGAGGACGCCGAAGGACGCAGTGACCGACATAGCGTCGTACCGTACCTGGAAGGCCTACCGCCGGCACGCGACGACCCCCGGCCGCGGCTGCGGACCGGGGGTCGTGTATCGATGCGGTCAGATCGGGTTCAGAGCCGACAGGCCCCGACCAAAATCAGCTAGAGTGCCCGTCGTCCACGGCCGGAGACCCCGGCGACCAGGGCCACGCCGACAGCCGCGAGGATGACCTGGACCAGCAGCTCACCCCAGTCGACGCCCGGGGTGTTCGTCGAGATGCCGATGGCGTTGGCCAGGACGGTGCCCAGCAGCGCCGCGATGATGCCCACGACCATGGTCAGCAGGATCGACATGCTCTGCCGGCCGGGAACCACCAGCCGGCCCAGCGCGCCGACGATGATTCCGACGATCAGCGCCGTGATGATTCCGGTGACAGTCACTGTTCCTCCTCGAGCACTACCGGAATGTCCGTCGAATCGATGGTTCCCGTAGTGGCTCGAGTCGAAACACGCTACTGGCGGGGAAGGGCGTTGCGGAGGCGGATGCCGCTGAACTCGATCGTGCTCGCCACCACCACGTCCCACCACGGCCACAGGTTGGGCAGGACGCGCAGCTGGATGCCGGCCGCGGCGTGGCAGGCGAACAGGTCGCCGACGGGTTCGGGCGGGCCGAGCGGCGTCACCGGCTCGGTGGCGATGTGGGCGTGCGGGTTCGGCCCGGGGAACGGGGCGAAGGCGGCGGCCGGGAAGCGGTACGCGTAGAGCCGCACCGCGCGCATCGCCTCCAGCCAGCCGTACTCGATCACGTGCACGCGGTCGCCGCAGCCCGCGCCGACGATCCGGTCGCGGTCCGCGGCGGTCGTCGCCGGACCGGCCCACGCCAGGCCACGGGGGCACTGGCGCGGGAACCAGTAGTCGGGCGCGCGGGCGGCGTCGACCGCCCAGACGTACGCCTCCGGCTGCTCCGCCGTCGCGGCGACATGCGGTGCGAAGCGCGTGATCGTCGGGTCCTCGGAGAAGTGCAGGACCTCGCCGGGCTCAGGCAGCACCGTCCGTCACCCACGGCGGCGGGCCGGTGAAGGCGAGCAGGTGCACGTCGAACAGCACGGCCGCCTCGACGCCCAGTGCCGGTCCGGCCTGCCTGGCCATCCAGGTGAGGAACGGGGCCGGCTCGGGGCCGCCGACGCCGAGGCCCTTGGTGTACTCGGCGTGGGCCTCCAGCGACCGGATCCCGGCCTGGAGCGGCTCGCCGGTCACGTCGACGCCGTGCGTGGGCACGTTCGCGCCGGCGAGGGCGACCAGCCGGACGCCGCCCCACGGCTCCAGGCCCTCGTCGGCCAGTTCGGGGAAGATCCAGCGGTTGCCGGCGTCGCGGGCGGCGTCGAGCGTGGCGAGCCCGACCGCGCGGTGGTCGGCCTGGTTGGTCATCCCGCCGCCGAACCGGACGTCGAACGAGCCGCTGACGATGATCTCGGGCCGGTGCCTGCGGATCGCGCGCACGATGTCGCGGCGCAGGTCGTTGCCGTACTCCACGACGCCGTCGCGGTGGTCGAGGAACTCCACGACGCCGACGCCGACCTCGCGGGCGCCGGCGCGCTCCTCCTGCTCGCGCAGCGGCCCGGCCTTGTCGGGGTGCAGGCTGTCGATGCCGGCCTCGCCGCGGGTCGCCAGCAGGTACGTCACGGTCTTGCCCTGCGCGGTCCACTTCGCGACGGCCGCGGCCGTGCCGTATTCGATGTCGTCGGGGTGCGCGGCCACGGCGAGACAGCGGTCCCAGTCCTCCGGCAGCGGCGGCAGTGGTTGGGTCATGCCGATCACGCTACGGGATACTGACCCGTATGGACCTGTCCCGCCTGCACCCGCAGGCGCGCGCCGCGCTCGGCGTGCAGCGCCGCGAGCCACTGACTGTCGCCAATCTGACCGCCGTCCGGCACAGCATGGTGGCGGCGGTCCCCGACGAGGTGGGGCTCGTCCATGCGCCCGGCACCGTGGTGGACGTGGACGCGAACGGTGTGCCGGCCCGCCTCTTCCGGCACGGCACCGCCGTCGTCGTGTACGCCCACGGCGGCGGCTGGGTGCTCGGCGACCTCGACACGCACGACGGTCTCTGCCGGGCGCTCGCGGCCGAGACCGGCTGGTCGGTCCTGGCGGTGGACTACCGCCGCGCCCCCGAGCACCCGTTCCCGGCTGCGCCGGACGACCTGGACACGGCCCTGGCCTGGCTCCGTTCGTCCGGCCCGGCGCTCGGCCTGGACCCCGCGCGGATCGCCGTCGCCGGCGACTCGGCCGGCGGTCACCTGGCGACGGTGGCGGCCCGCCGGGCCCGCGACGCCGGCCGCCCGCCGGCCGCGCAGCTGCTGATCTGCCCGGTCGTCGAACCGGCCCAGGACTACCCCGACCTGGACGACTACGGCCTGCACCGCGAGGAGATGGCGTTCTTCTGGGACGCCTACGTCCCGCCCGGCGTGGACCGCTCAGCCGCCGACCTGTCCCCGCACCTGGCCGACCTCGCCGGGATGCCGCCGACCGTGATCGTCACCGCCGAGCTGGACATCCTGCGGCCCGAGGCCGAGCGCTACGCCGCGGCCCTGTCGGCGGCCGGGGTGCCGGTGGTCAGCGCCTGCTACCAGGGCATGGTCCACAACTTCCCGCGCAAGCTGGCCCTGTTCGACGCCGCCCACGCCGCGCTGGCCCAACTCGGTGCGGCGCTGCGCCACTGGGTGCCGGTGGCCTGAGCTCAGTCCTCGATCGCGTCCCGGTCGGACGCCTCGTCCAGGCGCCGCTCGGCGCCCTCTTTGCGGGGCGCGGCCGCCGCCAGCTCGGGGAACTTGGCGTCGAACGCCGGGCGCTCGGAGTGGATGCGGGGCATCACGTCGAAGTTGCGCAGTGGCGGCGGGCAGCTCGTGGCCCACTCCAGGGAGTTGCCGTGGCCCCACGGGTCGTTCACCGCCACGACCCGGCCGGTC
This sequence comes from Dactylosporangium sp. NPDC005572, assembly GCF_040605515.1. Taxonomy (NCBI): domain Bacteria; kingdom Bacillati; phylum Actinomycetota; class Actinomycetes; order Micromonosporales; family Micromonosporaceae; genus Dactylosporangium; species Dactylosporangium sp. NPDC005572. The sequence goes on from NZ_JBEXCY010000179.1 coordinate 6,773, forward strand.
TTGTACGACTTCCACATGTTGTACAGGAACGGGAGCGTCGAGGCGCCGAGGATGAACGAGCCGATCGTGGAGATCGTGTTCAGCGTGGTGAAGCCGTCGGTGGGCAGGTAGTCGGCGTACCGGCGGGGCATGCCCTGCGTGCCCAGCCAGTGCTGCACCAGGAACGTGGTGTGGAAGCCGACGAAGGTGAGCCAGAAGTGGACCTTGCCCAGGCGCTCGTCGAGCATCCGGCCGAACATCTTCGGGAACCAGAAGTACACCCCGGAGTACACGGCGAACACGATCGTGCCGAACAGCACGTAGTGGAAGTGCGCCACGACGAAGTAGCTGTCGGTGACGTGGAAGTCGATCGGCGGGCTTGCCAGCAGTACACCGGAAAGACCGCCGAGGAGGAACGTCACCAGGAACCCGATCGCGAAGAGCATGGGGGTCTCGAAGGTCAGTTGGCCGCGCCACATTGAGCCGGTCCAGTTGAAGAACTTCATGCCGGTCGGGATCGCGATCAGGAAGCTGAGGAAGCTGAAGAACGGCAGCAGCACCTGGCCGGTGCCGAACATGTGGTGCGCCCACACGCTCATCGACAGCGCGCCGATCGCGATCGTGGCGCCGACCATGCCCTTGTAGCCGTAGACGGGCTTGCGGCTGAAGACCGGGATGACCTCGGTGATGATGCCGAAGAACGGCAGCGCCACGATGTACACCTCGGGATGGCCGAAGAACCAGAACAGGTGCTGCCAGAGCAGCGCGCCGCCGGACTCGGCGACGAAGACCTTGGCGTCGAGCTTGCGGTCGGCCAGCAGTACCAGCAGCGCCGCCGCCAGCAGCGGGAACACCATGATGACCATCAGGCCGGTGATGAGGATGTTCCAGGTGAAGATGGGCAGCCGGAACATCGTCATGCCGGGCGCGCGCAGCGTGAGGATCGTGGTGATGATGTTGACGGCGCCGAGGATCGTGCCGAGGCCGGAGAGGACCAGGCCGACGATCCACAGGTCGGCGCCGATGCCGGGCGAGTTCGTGTCGTCGTTGAGCGGCGCGTAGGCGAACCAGCCGAAGTCGGCCGCGCCGTTCGGGGTGGCGAAGCCGGCCACGACGAGGCCGCCGCCGAGCAGGTACAGCCAGTAGGCCAGCGCGTTGAGCCGCGGGAACGCGACGTCGGGCGCGCCGATCTGCAGCGGCACGATGTAGTTGGCGAACGCGAACACGATCGGCGTCGCGAACAGCAGCAGCATGATCGTGCCGTGGATGGTGAACAGCTGGTTGTACTGCTCCGGCGACAGGAACTGCAGGCCGGGCCGGGCCAGCTCGGCCCGCATGAGCAGGGCCATCACCCCGCCGGCGATGAAGAAGACGAACGAGGTGAACAGGTACAGGATGCCGATCTGCTTCGCGTCGGTCGTGCGCAGCTGCCTGGCCGCGGCCGAGCCCGGCACCAGGCGGCGGACCGGCCCGGGCCGCGTCGGGATCGTCCCCGGCACCAGCTTCGTCGTGGTCACTGGGTGTTCCCCTCGCACGCGGTGATGTTGCGGCCAGCCGCCTACCCGTGCGCGACCCGGTGAAACGCGTCTGGTCGCCTCGCCGTCGGCCGCCCCTACATGCGCTTCTTGGCCTTCTTGGCGGCGGCGTCGATCTCGCGCTCGGCCTCCTCGGCGGCGCCGCGGCGGCGGAGCACGGCGAAGCCGGGGATGCCGATGATCGCCTGGCGCAGGTCGCGGGTGACCTCGAGCAGCTCGTGGATGTCGGGCCCGGCCCGGTCGAGCGAGGCGAGGATCGGCAGCACGTCGGTGTTGAGGTGATGCGCGAGCTTCGGCAGCTCGTCGATCATGCGGATCGCCGCGTCGACCTCCTCCGGCGACAGCTCCTCGACGAACCGTTTGAGCCCCGGCTCATAGGCGACGATGAGCTGCGCCGCCGTCGCCGCGGTCTGCCCGGCCTGGGTGACCACGGCACCGGCCTCGGCGGCGGTCTGCCGCGCCTGCGTCACGAGCGCCGCGGCCTCGGCCGAGGTCTGCGCCGAGTGCGTCACGATCGCGTCGACGCGCTGGGTGAGATCGACCGCCCGGTCCACGATCGCGGTCGCCCGCTCGGTCGCGGCCCGGGCGTCGTCCACGGCCTGCTGCGCGGCGTCGAGGGAGGCGGTGGCCCGCGCGACCAGCACCTCCACGCCGTCGACGATCCGCACCACCCGCCCCGGCAGCGCCATCACGCCGGCGGCAACACCGACCGCCCTCCCGGCAGTGGAGAAGGCAAGGTCGACGAGCTCGGAAGGGCGCGGCAGCAGCAGTCGCACCCGACCATTGTGCCCTTCACCAGACATCGACACCGTATCGGGCACCAAGATCCGCAACACCCCAGGCCCGCCCGCTCATGGCCAGCACGTCCGCGTCACCGGCGAGCGCGACGACGACCCGCCCGACCCCTTCGGGCGACTGCGACCCGTCCATGTCGAGATACTCGGCGAACTGCATGACCCCTTCGGTCCGCACCAGCCCCGGATACAGCGAGACGGAGGCGATGCCGTCGCCCTCGAGCGCCGCGGCAACGGCGAGCGAGAGCCGGTCGTCGGCGGCCTTGGCGACGCTGTACGCCACCGGCTGCCGCAGATCATGCCGCTCCCCGACCTCCATGGACACGGTGACGACGAGCCCGCCCCCGGTGCCGCGCAGCAGCGGCACACACTTGGCGGTGGTGACTTAGTGGGCCCGCACGCCCGCCGCGAACATGGCGTCCCAGAGCTCGGGGGGCTGCTCCCAGAAGGGAAGATTCCACTCCTCCCAGCCCCCGGCGTTGAGCCGCTCGTACCCGCCCCAGACGTTGTTGACGAGCAGATCCAGCCCACGCCCTTCGCGTCCGATCCGCCCCACGACGACCTCGACCTGCGCGTCGTCCCGATGATCACAGACGACCCCGTGCCCGACGCCCCCGGCAAGGTCCACGGCCCGAGCCACGTCGTCGACGGTCCCCGGAAGATGCCCACTGCTCCCACCGGCCTCGGAGGACCGCCCGGTGACCCACACCTCCCATCCCCCGCGCCCGAGCGCAAGGGCAATCCCCCGCCCAACACCACGACTCCCACCGGTAACCAACGCAACCCGCCGCCTCGTCATGCGCCGAAACGCTACGCCGCGCACCATTGGGAACCCCACGTAAAACGCACAGTTCCATGATCGATGGCGATATCTGGCTGCCATGACAACCAGAACACGCCATGGATCATGAGGGCGAGTCCAATTCGACCAACACGGAAGAAAGCACGGCGCCCGAGCAACGACCGCAGAGAAGCGGCCGACCACCGACGACTACGGGCGGCAGGGCGGGGCACCGACGCGGGCCGGGCACGGCGGCACGGCCCGGGGACGCGAAGGGCGGAGGGCGGCGACGCGGCGCGGGAGCCACGACGCGGAGGGGTGGGGCGCGAGGCGAGGCGGGCGGCGCGAGGCGGCGCGGAGGCAGGGAGTCGCGGCGGGCTGCGATACGACGTGGGGGCCAAGGCGAGACGAGCCAACGGCCTGGCGGTGCGGCGGGGCGGCCCGGTGGCGCGAAGGCGGCGGGCGACGGGCGGCGGGCGGCGGGCGGCGGGCGGCGGGCGGCGGGCGGATCGAAGCAGCGAACGGCTTGAACCGCCACGGCGTGGGGGCCGGTCGATCTCCCGACGCGCGGAACTCCGGCAAGCGGCGGGCGCCCCGGCAACAGCAACGCGTGCGGGCGGCCGGGCGGGCGGACAGCGGGCGGCCCCGAGCCAGGTGGGGCTGAGCCGCCCGACCGAGGCGAGGGTGCGGGTACGGGCGTGCCGAGCGGGCCCGGGCCGCTCCACGCGCGTGCGGGCGGTCAGCCGAGCGGGTCGGGCCGCTCGGAACGCGGGCGAGCGGTGCCGAGCGAGCCGGGCGCTCGGCACCACGCGCGGTGGGGTCAGACCAGGCGGCGGATCTCGCCGTGTGTGCGGTAGAAGCCGCCGCGGGCGGACTCGCGGATGCCGGGGACTACGTAGCGGGCGCCGGACTCGCGGATGTTCTTCGGGAACTGCACCTGCCAGTCCTGGTGGTAGCCGGACGTGACGACGCGGATGCGGAGGCGGCCGCCCTGGTCGACGCACTCCAGGACGACGCCGTCGGCCGGGTCGGAGATCTCCTCGACGGTGGCGGACGGGGCGACGGACTCCATGGCGCGCGGGGCCTTCACGTCGACGTACTCCGGGACGACGCCCTGCTCGGCCGCGCGCACCGCCTCCTCGCTGGCGTCGATGCAGGCCAGCGAGCCGTCGGTGGTGACGATGTAGAGCTTCTCGTCGTGATACTGCATCGAGTAGGCGCTGCCGCAGCCCGTGCCGAGCTTCCACAGGCGGTTGCCGGCGGCGTCGAAGCAGTAGACCGACGAGCGGTAGTCGCCGGCGAAGACGTAGCGGCCGTCGGGGGACGTCGCGTTGGAGAAGATGGTGGCGTCGCAGCGGTAGGTGACGCCGGTCTTGCCGTCCTTGCCGAAGGACAGCACCGAGTTGGACGACATGCCGGCGTAGAGCATGTCGCGCTCCTGCCAGCCGAAGAGGACGGCGCCGGTGGTCGACTGGTGCCAGCGCTCCGCGCCGGTGCCCAGGTCGTAGCTGGTCACGCCGCCGCTGGTGCCGTGGTGGACGCCGACGGCGTCGCAGCGGACCATCCAGCCGCTGGAGCCCTTGCTCTTCTTGCGCCAGAGGAACTCGTCCTCGTGGTCGATGGCGCAGACGCCGCCCTTGTCGTCGGAGACGCCGAGGACGCCGTCGTAGATGTCGAGCCAGTAGATGTCGATGTCGGGGGCGATCGCGTAGGCCAGCCGCGGGACCTTGCCGGTCAGGTCGTAGACGTTGCCGTCGTCGCAGCCGGCATAGATCCACTGGTCGTCGGCGACAATGCACTTGACGCCGTCGGGCAGCTGGAACTGCCGGTCGACCGTCGCGTCGTGCTTGAGCACGGTGATCGTGCCCTTCTCGTTGCCGACCATGCACACGTCGTCGTTGATGAAGATGCCGAACGCGGGGGCGCCCGAGCGGTACTTCCACAGCACCGGCGCGGTCTTCGACGTCGACCGCTGGCTCTGGATGACCCGCCGGGTCACCGACCGGGGCGCCCGCTGCCCCTCGACGGCCGGCGCGTAGCCCTTGCGGACCTTCTCACCGATCTTCTTCTGGGCGTCGGCCTGCGCCTTGACCTCGTCGGCATACGACGTCGTCTTGCTCTGGCCGGCGTCGCCGATCCGCCCGTACCGAATCGTGATCTCGTTGCCGTCTACGGTGACCTCGTAGAACTTGTGCGCGCTTCCGGCGTCCTCGGACAGTTCGAGATACGTGGTCTGGGGCATCGGTCGACAAACCTTCCTAGAGGGGGATCGAAGGGGCGGCGTCAGCCTAGCGAGCCGGTACGACAAAATCTCATCCGTGCTGCATCTGAGGGTCATCAGCCCGCCCGCCGACACCGAGCGGGTCGTCGAGCTGCTCACCGTGGAGGCCGGCGCGACGAACCTCGTCGTGCTCCCCGGGGCGGCCCGGCAACCGGAGGGCGACGTCGTCATGTGCGACGTCGTGCGCGAGGCCGGCAGTCCGGTGCTGGCCAGACTCCGGAAGATGGGCCTCCACGAGCGCGGTTCGATCGCGATCGAGAACGTCGACGTCGCGCTCGGAAGGGTCGCGCGGCAGGCGTCCGACGCCGCGCCCGGGCTCGCCGCCGACGCCGTGGTATGGGACGAGATCGAGCAGAAGACCGGCGACGAGACCGACCTCTCCGGCACGTACCTGCTGATGCTCGGCATCGCGACCATCATCGCCGGCATCGGCGTGCTGCTCGACCAGCCGATCCTCATCGTCGGCGCGATGGTCGTCGGCCCGGAGTTCGGCCCGCTCGCCGCCCTGTGCGTCGGCATCGTCCGGGCGCGCACAAAGCTGGCGAGACGAGCGCTGACCGCCCTCGGTGTCGGATTCCCGATCGCGATCGCGGCGACGACGGTCAACACCTGGCTGCTCGACCTGATCGGCCTGGTCGACAAGGACATGCTGCTGCGCGACCGGCCGCTCACCGACTTCATCTGGCAGCCCGACGCGTTCTCCTGGATCGTCGGCTTCTTCGCCGGCATCGCCGGCATGCTGTCGCTGACCAGCTCGAAGGCCGGGCCGCTGATCGGCGTGCTCATCTCGGTGACGACCGTGCCGGCGGCGGCGAACGTCGCGGCCGCACTCGCCTACGGCGTGTGGCACGAGGCCTGGGGCTCGACGGTCCAGCTGTTCCTCAACCTCGCGGCGATCGTCGTCGCCGGGGTGCTGACCCTGCTCGTCCAGCGCTGGTGGTGGCGCCGTCGTGTCTGACCTGCGGGAAGCCCTCGACGCCGTCCTGGAGGACGTGCCCCCGGCCCGCCTGGCCGACTCGGTGCAGCGCCTGATCACGGAGTACCGCAGCGGGCTGCCGGCCGGCGAGCCACTGCTGCGCAACATGGTCGACGCGACCGCGTACGCCGCCTACCGGATGCCGGCCACGCACGCCGCCGTCGCGAAGGCCCTCGCGATGCTGCCCCCGATCGAGCCCCGGAGCCTGCTCGACGTCGGCGGCGGGACGGGCGCGGCGACGTGGGCGGCCGTCGACGCCTTCGGGCCGCTCGACGCAACAGTGCTCGACCAGGTGCCGGAGGCGCTGCGGCTCGGCGAGCGGATCGCGAAGGGCCGGCTGGCCGCGCAGTGGCAGGAGTGGCACCTCGGCGAGCCGCTGACCGAGGCCGACCTCATCACGGTGTCGTACCTCATGACGGAGCTGACCGAGGACGACCAGCGCGCGCTGGTGGCCGCGGCCGGCGCCGCCGCGCGCCAGGCACTGGTCATCGTCGAACCCGGGACGCCCGAGGGGTACCGCCGGATCCTCAAGGCCAGGGACGAGCTCATGGCCGCCGGATGGACCGTCGCGGCGCCCTGCCCGCACCAGGGCGCCTGCGGCATGGTGGGCCGGGACTGGTGCCACTTCTCGGCCCGGATCAACCGGTCGGCGCTGCACCGGCGGCTCAAGGACGCGCGGCTGGGACACGAGGACGAGAAGTTCTCGTTCGTCGCCGTCACCCGGGCCGGCAACGACGTGACGGGGCGGGTCGTGCGCCACCCCGCGTTCCGTAAGGGGCTGGTCACGCTGCAGGTGTGCCAGCCGGACACCACGGTCGGGCCGGTGCTGGTGCCGAAGCGGGAGGGCGCGCGGTACAAGGCGGCCAGAGACGCGGAATGGGGCGACCAATGGCCGCCCCATTCCGATGATGCCGATGATGCCGAGTGACTACGAGTTGTCCGCCACGAAGGACGAGACGTAGGCCAGCGCCGAGTTCCAGTTGATGGTGAGCTCGTTCGTCGACCACGACTTGATGTCGTCCATGTAGCACAGCTGCGGCTTGCAGCCCTTCAGCGCCGCCGAGGCGACCTCGTCCTGCAGCTGCGAGTTGGGACCGCCGGCCAGGGTGCCGCGCGGCGGGTTCGGCAGCTTCGGGTCGAGCTGGTGCGCGTACCAGCGGCTGTGCTGGTTCTTCGACGCCTTCTCGCCGTAGCCGGTCACGTACGACTGGTTCAGCGCGTTGCGGCCGAACAGGTAGTCCATGCCGGACAGGACGCCGTCACGGTACTGCTGCTTGCCGGTCAGGTCGAAGGCGGTGGCCACGACGGCCAGGTTGTTCAGGATCTGCGCGTTCGAGGCCCAGTCGTACCCGTTGCTCGGCGCGTACGGCTGGCCGTACGCCTGGTCCGCGATCACCTTCAGGTAGCGGTCCGCACCGGCAACCACGGACTGGCGGACCTTGTCGCGGTCGGCGAGCTTGCTGTCGACGGTCGCCAGGTCAAGGCGGCCCAGCGCGGCGGTGTTCTGCCAGTCGAAGGCGCGGTCGAACACGTCGGCCTTGTGGACCGGCGAGCTCGTCACGTCCGTCGAGTACTGCTTGTCACCGGTGGTGAGGTACAGCTCGGCGGCGGCCCAGTAGAACTCGTCGGAGACGTTCCAGTCGCCGTAGGCGCCGCCGCCGACCCCGTCGGCGTCCGAGGCCATCAGGCCGGGGTTGGCCTTGGCGGCCGTGTACGCCTTCTTCGCCGACGCGAGCAGCTTGGCCGAGTAGGCCTTGTCGTACTCGGCGAAGACGCGGGCACCCTGGGCGGCGGCCGCGGCCAGGTTCAGCGTCGCCGCGGTCGACGGCGGCTTGAGCTGGCGCTGCTGCGGGTCGGCGGCCGGGTCCATCGGCAGGCCGGTCCAGGCCACGTCGTGGATCTTGTGGTGGGCCATGCCGGCGAGCTTCTCGCCGTCCGGCACCTGCATCTTCATGAGGAAGTCGAGCTCCCAGCGCGCCTCGTCGAGCACGTCGGGGGTCTTGCCGCCCTGCTCGGGCAGGCGGAGCTCGCGGGCCTTCGACGCCTTCGGCGCGCGCTCGTAGGTGCTCAGCAGCTGCGCGACCGAGATGCCGCCGTTGACGACGTACTTGCCGTGGTCACCGGCGTCGTACCAGCCGCCCGTGACGTCGAGGGTGTAGTTGCAGCTGCCCGGCGCGCACGGGACCTTGGTGTCGCCGCCGTTGGGGGTGTCGGCGGTGTGGCCCGCCTTGCGGCCGTAGCCGGGCGCGATCTTGTCGTCGATCGCGATGCCGGAGCGCTGTGGGTAGAAGAAGGACAGCGAGTCGACGCTGAGCTGCTTGTACGCCTTGGGGTCGAGGTCGAACGGCAGGCTGGCCTTGCCGTCCACCTCCAGCGTGTAGGTGGAGCCTGCGCCGCGGTAGTCGCTGAAGTCCACGACGTGCGTGTTCTGGCCGGAGCTGGCGTCCATGCCCTTCGGCTGTGACTCGCCGGAGGCGACGACCTTGCCCGCCTTGTCCTTGAGCTGCCAGGCCAGCGGCTGGCTGGAGTCCGAGATGACCGTCGCCCGCTTCGGGCCGTCCGGCAGGTAGCCGACCTGGTTGACCCGGACCGGCGTGTCCGGGATCGAGTCCGGGGTGGCCGGGAATGCGTAGGCGCTGCCGTCGTTGGCACCGGTACCGGGGAGTCCGCCGTCGTTGCCGGCGAACACGATGGGCAGGGCAACCGCGGGAACCGCGATGATCGCCGCGATTGCGGCCATCCGGGCTCGACGCGAAAGGGCAGGCAGGCGCACCAGCTCTCCTAGTTGGGATCGGTTGCGAGGGAGGTCGCATCGGGTCACACCCAGGGGATAAATCGGGTGATAGCCGTTGCGTTCGGGCGAACCTACCGGGACCCCTGACGGGCAAATCGGGCGTATCGCCTTGAATGTGACCTGGGTCACTCCCGAGAGCGCCCGATGGCACATTTCCTCGTACGGATGGAGGAGGGGAGTTTGCGCAGGTCGCGCGTATATGCTTCGCTGGGCATATGAACTTCGACCCTGGACCACCCGCCGAGGTGGCCTACCGGTCCACCGACGACGGCCGGTGGACACTGCGCTTCGTGCGCGACCTGCGCCACCCGCCCGCCCGGGTCTGGCGCACCCTGACCGAGCCGGACCTGCTCGCGCAGTGGGCCCCGTTCACCGCCGATCGCGATCTCGGGACACCCGGGCCGGCGACGCTGACGATGATCGACGGTGAGGTGGCGGTCCCGCTGGACGCCGTGGTCACGTCCGTCGAGGCGCCGAGGCTCCTGCAGTACACCTGGGGAGAGGATCTTCTCCGCTGGGAGCTCGCGGCGACGGGCGAGGGAACGCGCCTCACGCTCTGGCACACACTCGCCGACCGGGACTTCGTCTCGAAGGTGGCCGCCGGCTGGCACCAGTGCGTGCGGGTCATGGAACTGCTGCTCGACGGCACCCCGCATCCGCCGGTGCGCGGCGCGGACGCGCTCAACCACGGTTGGTCCGCATTGGAGGAGTCGTACCGCAAGACGCTCTCTACATGAGGTGTATACACGGCATGTATACATGTCGTGTAGAGTGCTGCGCATGTCCATCGGTCAAGCGTTTCTGGGGCTGCTCGAGTCCCAGCCACGACACGGTTACGACCTGAAGCGGGCCTATGACGAGCGGTTCGGCGCCGACCGGCCGCTCGCCTACGGCCAGGTGTATGCCACGCTCTCCCGCCTGCTGAAGCACGGCTTCGTGACAGTCGACGGGGTCGAGCCCGGCGAGGGTCCCGACCGCAAGCGGTATGCCATCACCCCGGCCGGCGTGGCCGACATCGAGCGGTGGCTCGGGCAGCCGGAGAAGCCCGAGCCGTATCTGCAGAGCGTGCTCTACACGAAGGTCGTGCTCGCGCTGCTCACCGAGCGGCCGGCGGCCGAGCTGCTCGACACCCAGCGCGCCGAGCACCTGCGGCTGATGCGCGAGCTGACCCGGCGCAAGGCCGACGGCGACCTGACCGACCAGCTCATCTGCGACCACGCCCTGTTCCACCTCGAGGCCGACCTGCGCTGGCTGGAGCTGACCGCCGCGCGCCTCGACGAGCTGGCGAAGCGGGTGCGGTCGTGAGCGGTCCGGAGCGCAGCGGAGGGGCCGCTCATCATGAGCTCAGCGTGAAACTCGGGTGGCCGGAGCGAAGCGGAGGCCAGCCGAGTGCGCTGCTCGTGGCCGAGGAGCTGACCAAGACGTTCGGCAGCACGCCGGCGCTGGCCGGTGCGTCGATGTCGGTCGCCGCCGGCGAGATCGTCGCGGTGATGGGGCCGTCCGGCTCGGGGAAGTCGACGCTGCTGCACTGCCTGGCCGGGATCGTGCGGCCCGACTCGGGCGTGGTGCGGTATCGCGACCAGGAGCTGTCGGCCATGTCCGACGCGCGCCGCAGCGCGCTGCGGCGCGGCGAGTTCGGGTTCGTGTTCCAGTTCGGGCAGCTCGTGCCCGAGCTGACCTGTGTGGAGAACGTGGCGCTGCCGCTGCGGCTCGACGGGGTGCGGCGCCGGGAGGCGCAGCGGCGGGCGGCCGAGTGGCTGGCCCGGCTGGAGATCGACCACGTGGCCGGCAAGCGGCCGGGCGAGGTGTCCGGTGGCGAGGGGCAGCGGGTCGCGGTGGCCCGGGCGCTGGTCACCGGGGCGCGGGTGGTGTTCGCCGACGAGCCGACCGGGGCGCTCGACTCGCTCAACGGCGAGCGGGTCATGAAGCTGTTCACGGCCGCGGCCCGCGACAGCGGCGCCGCCGTGGTGCTGGTGACGCACGAGCCGCGGGTCGCCGCCTACTCCGACCGCGAGGTCGTCGTCCGCGACGGCAAGGCCCTCGACCTGGCGCGCGCCGCATGAACCGGTGGCTCGCCGACGTCGGGCTCGGGGCCCGGCTGGCGCTCGGGGGCGGGCGGGAAGGCCTGCTGCGCACCGCGCTGACGGCGGTCGGGGTGGCGCTCGGCGTCGCCGTGCTGCTGCTGTCGGTGTCGGTGCCGACGATGCTCGGCGCCCGCGAGGCGCGCGGGGACGCACGCGACGACGTGAACTGGGGTGGCGACACACCGGCGCGGACCGAGCACACCGTGCTCTCGCTGGCCGCCGACGACACGTTCAACGGCAAGCCGGTGCGCGTGCGGTACGTGATGGCCGAGGGCGCCGACCCGGTGCTGCCGCCAGGCGTGCAGGCGCTCCCGCCGGCCGGTTCGATGCTGGTCTCCCCCGCCCTGCGGCGGCTGCTCGAGTCGCCCGACGGCGCCCTGCTGCGCGAGCGGCACGCGGCGCCGATCGCCGGCACGATCGGCGATGCGGGGCTCGCCGGGCCGGCCGAGCTCGCGCTGTATCAGGTGCGCACCGACCTGCGCGAGGAGCAGTCCCGGGTGGTGCGCCTGACGTCGTACGGGTCGACGACCCCGGACGAGGGGCTCGACCCGTTCCTGCTGCTGCTCGTCGTCGTCATCTTCGTGGTGCTGCTCATGCCGGTGGCGATGTTCGTCGCCGCGGCGACCCGGTTCGGCGGCGAGCAGCGCGACCGGCGGCTGGCCGCGGTGCGGCTGGCCGGCGCCGACACCGGGATGGCCCGGCGCATCGCGGCCGGTGAGGCGGTCGTCAGCGCCGCCGGCGGCGTGCTGCTCGGCGGCGTGTTCTTCCTGATCGGGCGGCAGCTCGTCGAGCGGTTCGAGGTGGCGCAGCTCAGCGTGTTCGCCACCGACGTGCGGCCGGCGCCGGCCCTCACCGTGCTCATCGTGGTCGCCGTGCCGCTGGCCGCGCTCGCGATGACGCTGCTCGCCATGCGCCGGGTCGTCGTCGAGCCGCTCGGCGTGGTCCGGCGGGCGGCCGCCCGCACCAGGCCCCGCCTGTGGTGGCGGGTCCTCCTGCCGGTCGGCGGGCTCGGGCTGCTGTACCCATTGCTCGGCACGAGGGGGGCGGAGTTCAACCCGTGGCAGGCCGTCGGCGGCGTCGTGCTCCTGCTGCTCGGCGTCGCGACCCTGCTGCCGTGGATGTTCGACCGGCTGGTCGCCCGGCTCGCCGGCGCGGGGGCGCTGTCGTGGCAGCTCGCGGTCCGGCGGCTCCAGCTGACCGGCGGCAGCTCGGTGCGGGCTGTCAACGCGATCGCCGTCGCCGCGGCCGGCACGATCGCGCTGCAGATGCTGTTCTCGGCGGCCCAGGCGGAGTACACGAAGCCGACCGACCAGGACCTCTCCCGCGCCCAGGCGGTGACCATGGTCAGCGACTCGGAGCTGGGCCACGTCAGCGGCCCCGCCGACGTCGACGCCCGCCTGCGGGCCACCCGCGGCGTGGTCGGTGTGAGCACGTACCGGCGCGGCATCGCGAAGACGTCGGCCACGGACGTGAACGGCGACGCCGAGACCGTCGAGGCCCTCGTCGCCGACTGCACCGTCCTGCGCGAGCTGGCGACCCTGCCCACCTGCGCCGACGGCGACGCGTTCCTGCTCACCCCCGCGCTCGCCGGCCGGACGGTGGAGATCAACGACCGGCCGTTCACGGTGCCGGCGTCGGCCCGCCCGGTGACCGCCCGCCCCGACCCGTGGGGCGAACGCCACGAGGGCCTGCTGCTCACCCCGTCGGTGGCGCCGCCGGCCCCGTCCACGGCGACGTTCGTGTCGTTCGTCCGCCTCGACCCGGCCGACCCCGACGCCGACGAGCGCCTCCGCACGGCGGCCGCGGCCATCAGCCCGACGATGGACGTCGACATCCTGATGCGGCAGTCGACCGACACGACGTTCGCCGGCATCCGCCGCGGCCTCTACGCGGGCGCGACGGTCACCCTGCTGCTGGTCGGCCTGAGCCTGCTGGTCGGCACGCTGGAGCAGCTCCGCGAGCGCCGCCGCACGCTGGCCGCGCTGGTCGCCTTCGGCGCCCGCCGCACCACGCTGGGCTGGTCGATCCTGTGGCAGACGGCGGTCCCGGTGGCGCTGGGCCTGGTGCTGGCCACGGCCCTGGGCCTGGGCCTGGGCGCGGTCCTGCTGCGGATCGTGGCGGTCCCGATCCGCCCCGACTGGACGAGCGTGGGCTCGGTGACGGCCATCTCGGCGGCGGTCGTCCTCCTGGTGACGGTGGCCAGCCTGCCGGCCCTGTGGCGCCTGATGCGCCCGGAGGGCCTCCGCTTCGAGTGACCCCGCCCCGCGGCTGCACGGTGGGCCGCACCGTGCAGGGCGGAAAGGGGCCGGTCCCCGCGGTTGGCGACGCGGGGACCGGCTGGAAGGGAGGTTACGCTACCGTGCAGGCCGTGCCGTTCAGGGTGAACGTGCCCGGCTTGCCGTTCGTGGTGTTGTTCCAGCTCGCGATGAAGCCGAAGTCCACCGTGCCGCCGTTGGCGGCGATCGTTCTGGTGTAGTCGGCGTTCGAGACCGAGACGTTCGGGCCGGGGCTCGTGGCCACGCCGCCCCAGATCTGCTGGATCACCTGGCCGTTCGGGAATGTCCAGGTCAGGGTCCAACCGTTGATCGCGGACGAGCCGCGGTTCGTGATCTTCACCGCGCCCTGGAAGGCGCCGCCCCACTGGCCCGCCACCGAGTACGCCACCGTGCAGCCCCCGGCGGAGGACTGGGACGGGGACGCCGACGCGGACGTGGAGCGCGACGGGGACGTCGAGACCGACGGGGACGGGGACGCCGAGGAGCGCGACACCGACGGGGACGGCGACGCCGAGAACGACGACGGCGGAGCGCCCGTGCGGTCACCGTAGATGATGCCGCGGCCGTTCGTGCCGAGGTACACCCGGCCGTAGATGCGCGGGTCGCCGGTGACGGTGTCGCCGATGTTGCCGTACTGGTGCTGGTCGTCGTTGATCCGGACCCAGCTGGCGGCGTTGTCGTCGGAGCGGTACACGCCCTTCTTGCCGTCGACCTGGCCGACCATGAAGACCGCCGGGTTCGGGCGGCCGGGGGCGCCCTTGCCGAAGCCGATCGCGTCGGCGGCCTGCACCGTGGAGACCTTCGTGAACGTGGTGCCGAAGTCGGTCGACCGGTAGAGGCCGCCGGTCTTGCCGGAGAGCCAGATCTCGCCGGAGACGCCGGGGACGGCCTTGAAGAGCGCCGTCGACGGCAGGCCCGACGCGGCGGCGGTGAACGTGGCCCCGCCGTTGCGCGAGACGTAGAACGTGCCGCCCGAGAAGCCGTAGAAGATGCTCGAGTTGACCCGGTCCGACTCCACGATCGCGTTCTGCGGGATGCCGGAGGCCTGCGTCCAGCTGTTGCCGAAGCCGACCGAGTACACGACGGCGCTGTTCTTGGGCGCCCACACGAACCGCGAGCCGTCGGCCGCGGCCGAGATCGTGCCGCCCTCGTTGATGCCGCCCGGCTCCGAGCCCTGGAACCAGTTGGCGCCGCCGTCGGTGGAGAACGCGGCGTGGCTGTCGTTGGGGCGGTCGGCGTCGGTGAAGTTGCCGGCGCGCACCATGACGCTCGGGTTGAGCTCGGCGTAGTCCAGGCTCGTCGTCGACGTGAACGCCGGCGCCGTGAACATCATCGACGGTACCGCGTCGAGGTTGGTGTGGCGGAAGCCGCCGATGTCACCGAGGGCCGACACCAGCGGCGCCCCGCTGGGCGGGCTGATGAGGTCGAGGACGGCGGTCTCCTCCAGGCCGGGCGCCATCGGCTTGATCGTGATCTGGCCGCCCGAGTCCCACGTGGTGAGGTCGGTGCTGCCGTAGATCGTGGCGCCGGTGCCGTACATGAACCGGTTGGAGTTGAACGGGTCGATCTCGAGCGCCTCGTTCATCCAGCCCAGCTTCGGCGTCACCTCGGGCGGCTGGGGGTTCGTGCCGAAGGTCAGCCACGGCGAGCGGGTGATGTCCATCTTGTACCGGAAGCTGCGGTTGGGGTAGCTCGTCCAGTCCCAGATCCGGGTCCACGTGGCTCCGCCGTCGGTGCTGCGGAAGAAGATCGCGTCGGGCCACCACGAGATCTGGGTGGCGACCATGATCGTGTTCGGGTGCTGGCGGTCGATCGTCAGGCCGCTGTAGCCGAAGTAGTCGTCGCTGCTCGACGACGGGATCGGGCTGATCTGCGTCCAGGTGCCGGTGGCGGTGGCGTACTTCCACACGTCGCCCTTGCCGCCGTCGTACGGGCCGCCGGTGTCGGACGTGGTGAGGTACAGGTAGCCGCCGCTGGTGTCGAGCACACCCTTGTGCGCGATGTACCCGGTCGGCTGGCCGGCGACGCGCTCCCACGTCGAGCCGCCGTTCGTGGTGCGGTAGACGGTGTTCTGCTTGTCGGCGACGCCGACGTAGATGGTCTGGGTGGCGTTTCCGGCGGTACCGGTGCGCTTGTCGAACGTCACCCAGACGACGCCCTGGTTGTCGTTGAGGTACTGGTTGGGGTCGCTCGGGTCCTGCGCGTAGTTGCCGACGTTGGGGAAGTTCGTGACCTTCGCCCAGGTGACGCCGGAGTCGGTGCTGCGCCAGAGGCCGTTGCCGCTCGGCGCCCCGAAGTACAGGACGGAGTTCTTGTTGGGGTCGATGGCGAGCCGCTCGCCCATCCCACGGCCGGGCATGTTGCCGCCCACCTTGAACGGCAGGGCCGTCGACTGCCACGTCGCGCCCTTGTCCGACGAGCGCAGGATGGCGCCGTTGTTGGGGTCCCAGCTGTTGGTGTACATGCCCACGGCGGCGTACACCTTGTTCGGGTCGACGGCGTCGGTGGCGAGGCTGGCCACGCCGTTCCAGCCCCAGTTGTCCTGGCCCACCCAGTCCAGCAGCGGGATCCAGCGGTTGGTGGCGGGGTCGAGGCGGTACGCCCCGCCGATGTCGGTGCGAGCGTAGACGAGGTTCGCCTGGCTCTGGTTGAAGATGATCCCGGGGACGAAGCCGCCCCCCTCGATCTGGACGTTCTTGAACGCGTAGGGGTCGGCGGCCGCGGCCTCCGCCGGCCGGACGGCGGTCTGCACGGCGACGCCGACCGCGGCGACCGCCACGGCGGCGACGACGAGGACGCCGACTCTCGTCGATCTGTTTCGCATACGGCGCATGCTCGGAGCGCGCAACCGGGCCGGTCAACGAACCTGTCGCGACACGCAGGTCAAGCGCTTCGACAGTGTGAAAGTCTCACGGTCGGTGACCGACCCGGTAGGTTGTCGCGGGTGAGAGCACGACCGCTGATCGCGCTCGCCGTCGCGCTGGCGCTCGGCGGGTGGCTGCTGGTCGCTCGTCCGGCGCACCCTCCGGTACCGCCGCCGCAGCCCCAGCAGGCGCAGACTCCCGCCCCGCAGGCCGTGACCCAGCGACCGACGTCGATCACGGCACGCCTGGCCGACGGCTCGGCGTTCACGCCGCAGTTCTACCCGGACGCCGCCACCGCGATCGGGACCGTCCGCACGCCCGACGCGACGGCCGAGCGCCTCGTGCTGCGGCGCGACGGCGCGGAGCGGGAGCTGCGGCGGGTGCCGGTCGAGCGCTACCCGCAGTTCCTCGGGTTCACGGCGGCCGACGGGGTCCTCTACTGGGCCGAGTCGACCGCCACGACCGCCGGGCCGTGGGAGACGCGCATGTGGAAGGCGGCGCTGGACGGCGGGGCACCCGTCTCGCTGACCACCGACGCGGGCGCCGCGGTCTTCTTCGACTCGCAGTTCGACCTGGTGGTCGCGGAGGGCCGGCTGCACTGGATCGCCGCGCCGCCGGACGACTCGGACCGCACCGAGCTGCGCAGCGTGTCACTCGCCGGCGGGAAGGTCACCGTCGACTCGCTCCCCGGCCGCTTTCGCTGGACGACGTGGCCCTGGCTGCAGAGCGCCGACGTGCAGAGCGGCCCGGTGGAGCTCGTCGACCGGACGACCGGCCAGCGGCGGACGGTGGCCGCGACCGCGGCCGAGACCCTGGGCTGCACGCCGGCCTGGTGCCGGTCGGTGGCCCCGACGGCGAGCGGCAACCTGTTCCAGGTCCTGCGCGCGGACGGCGCCGACCGCCGGCGCATCCCCGGCGAGGTGAACGCGGTGACGGTGGACGTCGGCCTGATGGACCGCTACGAGGTGCTCACCGAGCTGGCCGACGAGAAGGTGCGCGTGCTCGCGTACGACCTGCGCGACGGCACGATGAAGGTGCTCGCCGCGGACGTCGGCGTGGTCGGCGCCCGCGGCCCGGTGGTCTTCTGGTCGACGGGCGCCGCGGCCCCCGAGACCTGGAACGCCCTGGACCTGCGCACGCTGCCCTAACTTGATCTTTAACCTCGCCGTCGGGGTCGTGGCTTGCTCGGTTTCTTCTT
>NZ_JBEXCY010000180.1:0-24275 GCF_040605515.1 Dactylosporangium sp. NPDC005572
GAGTGGCACGCCGCCTTCGGGGACGTCGCCCGCGAGCCGCGGGTCGCCCGGCGCGGCGATGTCGGCGGTCGCGGCGGGCCCACCCGGCCCGGTGAAGGCCGCGGCGCGGACCTCTGCCAGCACCGCCGACAGGAGCGAGGCCAGGGCGTCGGGGACGGCCACCTCGTGGGCGCCGAGGAGCAGGACGCCGTCGTCGATGCGGCGCTTCGGGTGGGGTTCGAACGCGGCCGGGTCGGCGCGGGACAGCCGTTCGGCGTCGCGGCCCGCCGTCAGGGCGCCGGCCGGGCCGGCGTGGACCGCCGACGGCAGTTGCTCACGGCCGTCGAAGAGCAGCGGGCGGGGCCCTCCGCCGGGGTCCGCGACGACGGCGACCGTGTTGGAGGTACCGAGGTCGACGGCGAGCCGGTACACACCCGGGAGCTTACGCCGGTCGATGGAGGCGCACCGCGAGGATGTGCTTGCACGGGCCGCGGCGCAGGGCGTGGGTCGCGAACCAGGCGCACGTGCAGCGCTCCCCCGCCGGGGTGTCGCGGACGGTGTAGTCGGCGTCGGTGCCGCGCACCGTGGCCGTGTCGCCCGAGCGGGTGACCGCGCCCGACGCCACGAGGGCCTCGGCGGCGCGCATCCGGGGCTGGTCGGCTGCCTGGACGGCCTCGTCGAGCGGGAGGTGGCGGTCGAACGGGGCCGCGTCGACCAGGTCCCAGCCCTGGTGGCCGGCCTCGTCCGAGGTCAGGATGCCGCCCTCGCCGGAGAACGCCCGGCTCGGCGACGGGCTCAGCTGGAGGGTGAACCGGGCGCCGGGCAGGTCGAGCAGCCAGGCGCTGCCGGTGTCGCCGGCGGAGGGCCCATACGTGCGGACGCGGGTGGCGTGGCGCAGCAGCGGGTCGAGGGCGCGGAGGCGCTCGGGGCCGGCCACGCCGACGCCGCCCGGGGCGGGGCGGGAGGCCAGGCGCAGGGCGCCGCCCGGTGCCGGCACCGCGAACAGCGCGCCGCGGCCGCGCGGCTGGGACTGCAGGAATCTCCGCACGGCGGCCGGCGTGTAGGTCGCCCCGGCGGCCGAGGAGCGGGCGATGAGGTGCACCTCGGCGAAGCTGCGCACCCAGCGCTCGGGCAGCGGCACCCGCCGCTCGATCACGGCGCCGTCCATGGTGGTCACCCGCAGCTCGTCGGCGCCGACGGCGAGGTGCAGCGGGTCGAGGCCGGCGACGCCGGAGAGGGCGTCGCGCATCGGCGGGTTGACGTCGACGTTGGTGGTGCCGCGGGCGTGCGGCGGGCGGTCGAGGCCGGTGGGGAGCAGGTCGAGGCGGCAGTACACGCCGCAGCACGCCGACAGGCTCTCGAACCGCAGGCCGGCGCCGTCGCTGGTGACGACCGGGTCGGCGGCGCGCAGGACGGCGGCGAGCATGCCGGGCGGGGTGTAGAAGCGGGTCCGGGCGACCCGGGCGACGACGAGCAGCGCGGCAGCGGCGATGTCGGCGCGCTCGACGAAACCGTCGAAGAAGTACGGGTGCGGGGCTGGGCCGCCGCTGGTGGCGAGGTCGATGGCCAGGTCGACGCCGGTGTCGGTGACCGCCGACTCGCGCAGGTACGTGTAGATCATGCCTCGTCCAGGAGCGCCCGGGCGGTGCGGGCCGCCTTCGACGAGCCGGTGAACCCGGCCAGCCAGTCCGCCAACCGGCCGTCCGGACCGGGCGGACCGGCGGGTCTGATGCCGGTGCGGACCGCCTCCTCGTGCAGGGTGGCGAGCAGCGCGTGCAGGCCGTGGTGGTCGCGCGGCAACCGGGGCAGCAGCCGGGCCAGCACGTCGACGACGGCGGCCGACGCACCCGAGTCGCGCAGCGCGGCCGCCCAGCGGTTGGCGGTGGCGTGGCCGGCGAGGACGACCATGGCGTCGGCGAGGACGCCGGGGTCGAGGCGGCCGGTCGGCACCAGGGCCGCGAACGCCTCGGCGGCCCGGGCCCGGTCCCCGGCCTCGGCGGTCGTCATCCCGGCGGCCAGGACCGCCGCGGAGAGCGGGCCGAGCCGGCCGGGGTGGGTGCGCAGCGCGTCGAGGATCGGCGGGGTGCGCCGCGACGTGCTGAACGAGGCGTGGACGACCTCCTGCACGTCGGCGGCGAAGAACGGCTCGGCGTCGTGCGGCCAGACCTGCGCCGCCCACGGCAGCCAGTCGGCCATGAGGTCCGGGCCGCGGCGCTCCGGCGGGACCACCGTCGGCTGGTCCGGCGCGGCCGGGACCGGCGCGGGGTGCACGACGAGCGACGGCGCCCAGTAGCCGTGGTCGTGCGGGGTCATGACCAGCTCGTACCGGGCGGCGCGGCCCTGCCCGGCGCCGCCGAGCCCGGCGGCGACGAGGTGCGGGTCGTCGCCGAGCGGGGCGCGGCCGCGGGCGGCGGCGATCCACACGGCCGGGTCGCCGACCGGGGCGGGCGGGCCGCCCAGCGCATACCGGGCCGCGGCCCCGGCGTCGCCGGGCAGGTCACGGGCGGCCCGCAGGGCCTCCGGCCGGCCCTCGGCACCCAGGCGGAGCAGGGCGGCGACGAGGTCGTGGCGGTGCGGTGCGCCGTCCCAGCCGGCGAGCCGGGCGACGAACACCCCCGGGTCGAGCCAGCCGGCCGGGCCGGTCGGCGTGGCGAGCAGCTCACCCGGCCGCGCCCTGCCCCGGACGATCTCGCGAACCTCGCCGAGGCGGGCGACGAGCAGGTGCGGGACCCGGTCGAGGGCCTCGCCGAGCAGGACGGCGGCGATGTTGCGGCGCAGCTCCCAGGTGTGCCGCAGCGCCTTGCGGGCCGGCCTGGCGAGCGCGGCGAGCTCGTCGCTGCCCCGGCTCGCGGCGGCCAGGAACCGCTCGACGAGCCCGGGGTCGTGCTCGCCGGCGAGCAGGGCGGCGGCCATCTCACCGGCGGTCCGGTCGTCGTCCGCGGTGGACAGCGGGAGGTCGGCCGGCAGGGCCGGCAGGTCGGCCAGTAGAGCGGCCGGCGCGGTGACGGTGCCGCCGAGCCAGGCCGCGGCCTCCCGGGCGACCGTGGGCTCCAGCAGCTCCGCCCGCTCGGCCACCAGGTCCCGCGCGCCGAGGCCGCGCAGCAGCGCCAGGGCCCGCGCCTGGACCTCGCGGTGCCGATGCTCCAGCCCGACCGCCACGGCGGCGGCGACCGGCGCGGCGAGGCCCGGCTGCCGGGCCAGGATCCGGTCCAGCAGGTCGAGTGCCCCCAGTGGCGTCTTCCTCGACGCTACCGCTAGCGCGTCCGCCGACGCGGCGACGAACGCGGCGTCGTCCAGCGCCCCGGCCGCGTCCACGGTGGCGAGGTGACCCAGCGCGAACGACACGGTCGCCGCCACGGGCGAGCGCAGCAGCCGCACCAGAACCGGCTGCGCGGCGACGACCTCGCCGACGCCCGGGTCGAGCAGCGTGTGCAGCCGGGTGAAGAACCCGGCCCGGTAGGCGCTGAAGTCGCGCCCGAGCGCCCGCAGGCACTCGCGCTGCACCCGGTCGCGGGGCAGCACCCCCTCGGCGACGAGCACCGTCAGGCAGGCCGTCCACCCGGCGTCGGGGCGGCTGTGCCGGTCGACGTTGGCCAGGCTGACCTCCCCGCCGCCCTCGACCTCGAAGACCCGCCAGAAGACCTCGTCGCGCAGCTCGGCGTCGTGGCGCAGGGCGTCGAGGCGAGGCTGCGCGTCCCAGCGGGAGCCGAGCGCGGAGACCATCGCGAGCACGTAGGTGTCGTCGTGGTCGAGGGTCACGACGCCGAGGCGCTCGAGGCGGCGGATGTCGGCGAAATACGGCGACTGCGGCCACGTCGTGGACAGCCACCGGACAGCCTCGGTGACGAGGGGCCCGAGCCAGGCGGGGACCGGCGCGGCGGGCGGCACGCCCGGGTCGACCTTCTCCAGGGCGCCGCACACCGCCCACAGGGTCCGCTTGTCGGCCGGCAGCCGGTCGAGGTCCGCGAGCACCGCGTCGATCGTCGCCATGCCCGGCAGTCTGCCAGGCCCGCGTACCGTTGCGCCGCGGTCCTACCATCGCGCGGATGATCGACCTCTCCGGCCTGCTGCCGGCCCACTTCGGCGCCGGCGACGCGGCGGCCTCCCGGCGGCACCTGCGCGACGTCCTGGCCGAAGCCGGCCTCGGCCTGACCCGCGCGAAGCCCGCCGAGCCCGCCGACCGCCCGCACGTCCTCGTCGTGCACACCAGCGACTACAACTACGCCAGCACGTTCTACGCCGTGCCGGACGAGGCGGTGACGCCGCCGCTGCGCACGGCCCTGGCCCGGGTGCCGTACTGCTTCGCCGCGCCCGACGACGCCCACCTGCCGGCGTGGGGCGACGTGCTGCGGCTGCTCGCGGTGCTCGGCCTCGACGGGCTCGGCGCGGCCGACTTCCACCACGTGATGGTCGAGGACTTCGGCGCCCGGTTCGGCCACCGCGACCTGCCGTCGCTGGCCGAGCTGACCGAGCTCGGCGACGCCTGGTCGCGGTACGCGGTCGCCACGGTCGAGCACCTCGACGACGCCACGACCACCGACGGCGCCGCGGCCTGGCTGGGCCACCACTACGTCTCGATGTACGCCTTCCGGCAGAGCATGTAGGGCTCAGCCGGCCGCGCGGTACACCTCACCGGCCGGGGTGGGGGTGGAACCGTCCCGGTAGAGGCCGTAGGCCACCGAGTCGCCGACGGCGGGCAGCGAGAACCAGGCGTACCGCTCGACGTACGGCAGGGCCTGCAGCTGCGCGGTGGTGCCGCGGATGAACGCGGTGATCTGGGCGGTGCTCGGGTACTTCGGGCTGCCGGTGAAGTTCATCAGGCCGTACTCGGTGACCCAGATCGGCAGCCCGTAGCGGTCGTGGACCGCCCGGACGTAGCCGAGGAAGTGCCCGACGGCGGCGTCGCTGAAGTCCGAGCCGTACCAGTGCAGCGTGATGAAGTCGACCCGGCGGCCCTGCGAGCGGGCGCCCGTCATGAACCGGTCGAGCCACCCGCCGGGCGTGTCGCCGCCGTAGGCGACGGCCGGGCTGCCGAGCCGCAGCCCGGTCTGCTCCAGCCGCGGCCACAGGCCCAGCGCCTGCTCGACGGTCATGTTGGCCTGCTCGCGCAGGTCCGGCTCGTTGAACCCGAGCAGGACCGTGCCCTCGCCGCGCGCCTTGGCCAGGGTGGCGTCGGTGACCGCGCCGGCGCCCCAGATCATCGGCACGAACTCGGCGCCGGCGGGCATGCTGTCGTTGCTCGGCGACCAGTTGTAGTACCAGCCGGCGCCGACGTTCCGCACCGCGTCGGCCAGGCCGGTGAACTGCCAGGTGCTGACGCCCTTCTTCTTCGCCGCGGCCGGCGGAGGGCCGGCCGTCGCCGTGGCCGACGGAGTGGCCGGCGGAGGAGCGGCCGTCGCCGTGGCCGGCGGGCGCTGCGACGACGACGGGGTCACCGCACCGGCCGGCAGGGCCCAGCGCTGGTTGGCGCCGCCGTGGCAGGCCCAGATCTGCAGCCGGGTGCCGTTCGCGGAGCTGTTGCCGGAGGCGTCGAGGCACTTGCCGGAGCCGGTGTTGACCAGCCGCCCGCCGGACGCCGACCAGCGCTGGGCGCCGGTGCCGTTGCACGCGTACAGCTGCACCCTGGCCCCGTCGGCGGCCGACGCGCCGGTGACGTCGAGGCACTTGCCCAGCGCCCGGACGCTGCCGTCGGCGGCCCCGACGGTCCACCGCTGCGCGCCGGTACCGTTGCAGCCCCACAGCTGCACCGCCGTCCCGTTGGCCGGGTTGGCCCCGGCGACGTCGACGCACTTCCCGGCGATCCCGGTGATCGCGCCGGAGGTGTCGGCGAGCGCGCGGGTGAGGCCGACGGCGCCGATGACGGCGACCGCGGCGACGGTGAGGCAGACCGTGAGCAGGCGGCGGGACATGGCGCCCACCGTGCCGCCCGCCGCGGACCCGGGTCAAGCGACGCGCGTCCATTTCATGCGGACTTAAGCCGAACTTGAGAGAGCGCTCTCCGACTCCAGGAAGGCGCATCCGCTCGCCGGCCCCTCGCTGTGCGCGATCACCCCGTCGAGCCGGTCGCGGGCCTGGACGAGCCGGGTGATCTGCTCGTCGATGCGGTCCCGCTCGGCCCGCAGCAGCGCCCGCGACTCCGGCGTGTTGACCTTCGCGTCGACGCACGGCAGCAGGTCGAGGATGGTGCGGCTGGACAGCCCGGCGGCGTACAGGGTCTGGATGAGCCCGACCCGGTCGACCGCCGCCGGGGCGTAGTGCCGCTGCCCGCTGCCGCTGCGCCCGGGCACCAGCAGGGCCTGCTCCTCGTAGTACCGCAGCGCCCGCACCGACACCCCGGTCCGCGCCGCCAGCTCACCGATCCGCATCCGGACTTGCCCCTCACGCCGACGTGAGGTTTTAGCGTAACCGGCATGGAGATCAAGGGAACCGTCGCGCTCGTCACGGGCGCCAACCGCGGCCTCGGCCGGGAGTTCGCCCGCCAGCTGCTCGACCGGGGCGCGGCCAGGGTGTACGCGACCGCGCGCGACCCGGAGCGCATCGACGTGCCCGGCGCCGAGCGGCTGCGGCTGGACGTCACCGACCCGGCGCAGGTCGCCGCGGCCGCCGCGGCGGCGGGCGACGTCACGCTGCTGGTCAACAACGCCGGCGTCGCGACCGGGGCCAACCTGGTGACCGGCGACCTGGACCGGATCCGCCTGGAGATGGACACCCACTTCTACGGCACGCTGGCGATGGTGCGGGCGTTCGCGCCGGTGCTGGCCGCGTCCGGCGGCGGGGCGGTGCTCAACGTGCTGTCGGCGATGTCGTGGTTCTCGTACGACGGCGCCAACGCCTACGGCGCGGCGAAGGCGGCCGCGTGGAGCCTCACCAACGGCGTGCGGATCGAGCTCGCCGGGCAGGGCACGCTGGTCACCGGGCTGCACCTGGGCGCCGCCGACACCGACATGATGGCCTGGTACAGCGGGCCGAAGACCGACCCGGCCGAGGTGGTGCGGGCCGGCCTCGACGGGATCGAGGCCGGCCGGCTCGAGGTCCTCGCCGACGCGTGGAGCGCCCAGGTGAAGGCGTCCCTCGCCGGCGACCCGGCCGCGTTCTACGCCGCGGCCTGAACGATCCCGAGGATCGTGTCCATCGCGCGCAGGCGGTCGGCGCCGGTGCCGAGGGTGCTGTCGGGGACGATGAGCTCGTCGAGGCCGATGGCGCGGTACTCGGCGACCGTCTCGGCCAGGGCCTGCGGCGAGCCGCCGACCGCCGGCATCGGCAGGCCGTCGGGCACCGGCCGGTCGAGGAACATCATCGCCTGCGCCGTCCGGGCGATCGCCGCAGGGTCCCGGCCGGCGGCGGCGCAGTGCTCGTCGAGGACCGCCGACTTGTGCGCGATGACGTCCGGGCGGCCCCAGGTGTTCCACACGTCGGCGTACTCGGCCACGATCCGCAGCATCCGCCGCTCCCCGCCGCCGCCGACGAGGATCGGCAGCGGGTCCTGCACCGGCTTGGGCTCGCAGACGGCGTCGGTCAGCTGGTAGTGGCGGCCCCGGACCGTGGTCCGCGGCTGCCGGAGCAGGCCGTGCAGGACCTGCAGCGCCTCCACGAAGCGGTCGAGGCGTTCACGGACGGGTGGGAGGTCGATGCCGTACTGCTGATGCTCGTTGACCTGCCACCCCGCGCCGACACCGAGCGTGAAGCGGCCACCGCTCACGTGGTCGGCGGTCACGGCCATGTTGGCGAGCACGGCGGGATGGCGGTACGTGTTGCCGTACACCAGACTGCCGATCCGCACCCGCGGCACGGCCGCACCGAGCGCGGCGACCAGCGTGCCGCACTCGTGCATCGGCTGGTCGGGGTCGCGCCCGGCGCCCGCGTTCGGCATGAAGTGGTCGGCGACGTAGACACCGTCCCATCCGGTGTCGGCCGCGTGCCGCGCCACGGCCAGGATGTCACCGACGGCCTGCCCGGCCCCGGGCCAGATCGAGATACGCATACCGCCCATCCTGCCGCCCATCCGGCCCGCCCGGGGCGGGCATCCCGGCAACTTCGACGCGCGTCGTAGCGTCCGGCGGGCCGCACAGGGGATCATGGAAGGATGACGGAACCTCGGGAGGTCCTCGACTGGGCCACGTTCGGCACCGCCGCGCGCGAGCTGTCCGGGACGATCACCGCCGACGGGTTCCGGCCCGACCTCGTGCTGTGCATCGCGCGCGGCGGGCTGCTCGTCGGGGGCGCGCTGAGCTACCCGCTCGGGGTGAAGTCGACGCACCTCATGAACGTCGAGTACTACACCGGCATCGGCGAGCGGCTGCCCGAGCCGGTCGTGCTGCCGCCCGAGCCCGACGGCGTCGACTTCGCCGGGCAGAAAGTGCTGATCGCCGACGACGTCGCCGACACCGGGGCCACCCTGGAGGTCGTGCGGGCGTTCTGCGCCGGCCACGCCGCCGAGGTGCGCTGCGCGGTGCTCTACGAGAAGCCGCACGCGACCTTGCGCTGCGAGTACGTCTGGCGGCGCACCGAGCGCTGGATCACCTTCCCCTGGTCGGCCGGCCTCGAAGGCTGACCGCAGGCTGACCCCGACGTTCACACAACCGGCCTACAGCCAGTTCTCAGGATCCCCAGGCACTCTGGAAGCACGTTCCCGCGATCTGGAGGTACCACATGGGTCCGATTCTGGGCCTCGTGAGCCTGCTGCTGCTCCTGGTGCAGCTGTTGCTCGTCGCCCGCGCCATCGCCGACTGGAGCGCGGTGCTGGCCGGCCCGGCACAGTACGGGTCGGTGCGCCAGCGGGTGACCTCGGGCATCTTCGCGGTCACCGAGCCGATCCTGGCCCCGGTCCGCAAGGTGATCCCGCCGCTGCGCATGGGCGGCGTCTCGCTCGACCTCGCGTTCATCGTCGTCTTCCTGGCCATCGTCATCCTGCGTGCCCTGATCTGACCCCTCGCGCGCCGTCCGCCGGTTCTGACATGATCGGCGCGTGCTGGAGACCGGCGGCCCGGCCGTGCCGGCGGCGCTGCGGGCCGCCGGGTTCGACCTGCGCACCGACGTGCCCGGCTGCGTGGCCGTGGTGGACGTGCCGGGCGGCCACGTGGCGGTCCGCACGGCCCGGGTCATCCCCGACGACCACGGCTGGGCCGGCGCCGTCCTGGCCGCCGAGGGGGTCGACGGCTTCGAGGTCGGGTTCCATCCCGAGACGTACCGCTGGCCGGTCGAGCGGGCATACGCCGTGTTCGTCGACGACGTGGTCGCCCAGGTCACCGAGTGGGGCCGGTGGGAGGAGACCTGGTCGGTCGAGCCGGCCGGTGAGCCGGCCGCGAAGTGGCACCGGCGGCTGGAGCGCCTCGCCGCCTCCCGGCTGGCCGGGTCCGCGACCCCGGTCGACGTCGACCTCGACCCGCTCCTGGCCGCCGTGCTCGACGCCGGGCAGGCCGCCGCCCTCGACGCGGCGGTCGAGGCGCTGCACCGGCCCGGCATCGCGTGGCGCTTCCCGCGTGACCGCACCGGGTCCCGGCTGGCCGGCCGGGCCCGGGTGCTGCTGCACGAGTGCGCCCCGCCGCGGCACCCGGCCGGCAAGGGCATCTGGCTCGTCGTGGACGGCCCGGCCCAGCGCCCCGACCGCACCGCGCCCCGCCTGACCGTCCGGCTCGCCGAGGTGGCCGGCAGGTCGGCCGTGCACCGCTGGGACCGCGTCCCGGAGTTCTGGCGCGCCACCGGCGACCCGCGCAGCCTCGACGCGATCTGGGGACTCGGCGGTACCGTCGACACCGCCTTCGCCACCGACGTGGCCACCGCCCTCGTGGACGGGCACGCCCTCGACGCCCTGGAGGTCTGCGGCGTCGTCGTGGACGAGCCGACCCAGCGGCTGCTCGCCGGCCGGCCGACCCGGTTCACCCAGCGCCGCTGGACCGACCTGTGGGTCACGAACGCCCTGACCGCCCTGGCCGGGGCCGCACCCTGGCGGTGGACCTCGGCGCTCGGCCCGCGGCAGCGCCGCCAGCGCCTGGAGGGCCTGCGCGGGCGGGTCGCGAGCAACCGGTCCGGGCTGTTCCTCGAGCACCGGGCCGGCCGGGCGGTGCTGACCTTCGACTGCAACGGCAGCCCGCTGGTCACCCCGCGGGTGCTGTGGGAGCGCGACCCCGACTTCGACCTGCTCCGCCTCGGCCTGCTGACCCGCGCGGACATCCCCCTCCCGTGACCCGTCCGGGGGCCATCTGGCACTATCCTCCGGCATGATTGCCGTGGAGTTCGTCGATGCCGCGTCCGGCGCCGTGTTCGCCCAGGCCGACCTGCGGCCGGAGCAGCTGCCCGCGGACTTCTCGGTCCGGACCACACTCCAGCTCGGCGGCGAGCCGTGGCTGGTGGAGACGGCCGCGCGGCCGGCGCCGGGGCGGCTGGTGCTGACGGTACGGCGGATCGAGCGGGCGGCGCCGGAGCTCCTGCTGTACTCGCTGCCGACGCTCTGCGAGGCGCTGCCGCCGCTCGCGCCCGGGCCGGTCCCGGGCGGCTGCCTGGAGCTGCACGAGGACGACTGGCGGCAGGTCGAGGCGGTGGCACCGGCCGCGGCCACGGTCGTGGAGGCGGAGTTCGCCGCGATCCGCCGGGTCTACGGGCAGCACCGCGACGGGGCCGGCTTCCGTGACCTGCACGCCCGGACGGTCGGGCCGCTCACCCCGCGGCTGCCGTGGGGCGCGCTGGGCCGGCCCGAGCACGAGTACGCGGGCGTGTGCTTCCGCGGCGCCCCGCGCCCGGTCGCCGGCGGCTTCGCGGTGGTGGTGCGCGGCGTCACGTGGTACGGCCTGCGGGAGGCCGACCAGATCACGCTGCTCGCCGTCGCCGGCCCGGTCACCCCGACGGCCGGCGCGGTGCTGTCCTGGGCCGGCCTGGCCCTGGTCGACTGGTGCCGCTGCGAGTGGATCCGCTGACCGACCGGATCCACGGCCGCGGGATGAACCATCCGGCCGCGGGGTGCTACCAATCCGGTGATGGACGAGACGGACGCGGAGCTGCTGGCGCGGGTCGCCGGCGGTGACGGCGACGCGCTCGTCGGGCTGTATGAGCGCCACGCCCGGCGGCTGCTCGGCTACCTGCTGCGCCTCGCCGGCGACCGGATGACCGCCGAGGAGATCCTCCAGGACACGCTGCTGGCCGTGTGGCGCTCGGCCGGGACGTATGGGCAGCAGTCACAGGTCAGCACCTGGCTGTTCGGGGTCGCCCGGCGGCAGGCCTGGAACCGGCTGCGGGGCACCGCGCCGCCCGTCCCGGCCGAGCCCGACGACCGGGCCGCCGACCCGGGGCCCGGGCCCGACGAGCTGGCCATCGCCGCCGCCGGCGGCACGCCGGTCGCCGCCGCGGTCGGACGGCTGCCCGACCACCAGCGGGAGGTCGTCGGGCTCGTCCTCGTCGCCGGGCTGCCGCTCGCCGAGGCGGCCGAGGTGCTCGGCGTGCCGGTCGGGACGGTGAAGAGCCGGCTGCACCACGCGCGGGCCGCGCTGGCCCGGGCGCTCACACCACAGGGGGTGCCGCAATGACCGACCGGCTGGCGGAGTGTCTTCCGGAGTACCTGCCCGAGTACGCGGCCGGCACGCTGGACGCCGGCGCGGCCCGGGCCGTCGAGGCGCACCTCGACGGCTGCGCGCCCTGCCGGGCCGAGCTGGCCGAGCTCGCCGAGTGGCGCTGCATGCTGCCCGATCCGCCCGAGGCGCGCACGATCGTCCGGCAGGCCCTGCTGCGCAGCCTGCTCGACCCGCCCACGCCGACGTACCGGCCCGGGTGGGCGCTCCTCCGCGCCGAGGCGCGGCTGCTCAGCCCGGTGGTGCTCGTCGCCTCCGCGGTCGTCATGGCCCTCGGCGCGCTCCTCGCCGCCGTCCAGCGCGACGCGGAGCTCCTCGCGCTGGTCGCGCCGCTGGTGGCGGCGGCCGGGATCAGCGGCGTCCACGGGCCGCGGCGGGACCCGGCGTTCGAGGTGATCGCCGCCACGCCGACGCCGCTGCGGCGGATCCTGCTGTTACGCGTGGCGCTGATCCTCGGGTACGACGTGCTGCTCGCCCTCGCCGCCTCGGCCGTCCTCGCCGCACCGGTGCTGGCCTGGCTCGCCCCGACCGCGCTGCTGTCGGCGCTGTGCCTGCCGCTGCTGGTCCGGTTCGGGCCCGACGTCGCGATCGGCGCGGCGCTCACCGCGTGGGCGCTGCGGATGCTCGACCTCGGCGTCGTGCGGGCCGCGTGGGAGGCCACGCCGGCCGGCTGGGTGGCCACGGCCGCGCTCGCCGCGCTCGGTGTGATCCTGGCCGGGCGGGGTGAACCGATGGGCCGGTTCCGCGCAACACACCTCACATGAACCTCCAACTGTGGCGGCACGAGGTGCGCCGGGCCGGGCGGGTCGCGTGGATCGCGCCGCCGGTCACCGCCGCCGGCGTCGTGCTCCTCGCCGTCGTCGACCGCTCCGACGGCGCCGCCGGCCGTGACGCCCTGCGCAACCTGTTCGCCGCGCTGGAGCTCGCGCTGCCGCTCATCGCCGGGGTCCTCGCCGCGTCGCTCGTCGGGCGGGACCCGGCGGCCGAGCTGCTGCTGACGACGCCGGTGCGGTACCGGACCGTCCTCCTGCGCCGGCTCACCGTGATCGTCGGCTGGACCGCGGCCACCGCCCTCGCCGCCGCCGCCGTGCTCATCCCGGCCGGGCGGTGGGAGCACGGGCCGGTCGCCGGGCAGCTGGTGTGGCTGGCGCCGACGCTGTGGCTGGCCGCC
Source organism: Dactylosporangium sp. NPDC005572 (assembly GCF_040605515.1). Lineage (NCBI taxonomy): Bacteria > Bacillati > Actinomycetota > Actinomycetes > Micromonosporales > Micromonosporaceae > Dactylosporangium > Dactylosporangium sp. NPDC005572. Next base: position 12,709 of record NZ_JBEXCY010000180.1, read on the forward strand.
GCCGGCTGGCTCGCCGCCGCCGTGTTGCGCAGCCCGGGCGCCGCCGGCGGGATCGTCGCCGTGCTGTGGCTGCTCCAGCAGGTGCTCGGCGGGCCCATCCAGGACTCGCGGGCCGGGCGCCTGCTGTATCTGTTCGCGTCGACCCGCGGCGCCGACCCCGGCGACTGGGCCGGCAACCGGGCCGTCCTGCTGGGCACCGCGGCCGGGCTCGGCGCGGCCGCCTGGGTGCTGCTCGGCCGGGCCGAGCGGCTCGTGCACACGGCGGTGACGGAGTGACGGCGGCCCTGCGGTACGAGTGCCGCATGATGCTGCGCAAGCGCTCCATGTGGATCGCGCTCGGCCTGATCACCCTGCTGCTGGCCGGGTCCAGCGCCGCGCAGTGGCGCGACCTGTTCCACGACGGCGACGCCCGGCGGGTCATGGGGTCGGTGGCGCTGCTGCTGAACATCTTCCTGCCGGCCGGGTACGGCTGCCTGATCGCCGACCGCCTGGTCCGCGACGACAGGCTCGGCGTCGCCCCGGTCCTCGACGCGACCCCGGCCTCCCCCGCCGGGCGGCTCGCCGGGAAATACCTCGGGGTCTGCGCCGCCGTCGTGCTGCCGATGGCGCTGCTGTACTTCGGGTGGGCCGTCCCCTACGCCGCCGTCACCGGCGGGTGGCCGGCCGTCGGCTGGGCCCTCGCCGGGTTCGCCACCGTGCTGCTGCCGGCCGTGCTCGTCGTCGGCGCGTTCGCCCTCGCGGTGCCGCTGCTGATCCCGGCGCCCCTGTTCCGGGTGCTGTTCGTCGGCTACTGGTTCTGGGGCAACTCCATCACCGCCGACGTCATGCCGACCCTCGCCCAGAGCGTGCTGACCCCGATCGGCGCCTACCCCCTCGCGCTGTTCGGGGTCGAGGGGGTCATCGCCGGGCCGCAGCCGGGCGCCACGCTGAACTTCCTGCGCCCCGAGGTCACCACGGCGACCGCCGGGCTGTCCATCGGCCTGCTGCTCGTCCTCGCCGCCCTGACGCTGTGCGCCGCCCACGCGGTCCGCGCCCGAACCACCCGATAGGAGCCTGCCGTGCGGATCGACATCACCGGCCTCACGAAGCGCTACCGTGGCGGCGTCGCCGCCCTCGACGGCCTCGACCTGACCGTGCCGACCGGCATGTTCGGCCTGCTGGGCGCGAACGGCGCCGGCAAGACCACGCTCATGCGCATCCTCGCCGGCCTGCTGCACCCGACCGCGGGCGAGGTCCGCGTCGGCGGCCACGACGTCACCACCCGCGCCGGCCGCCGGGCGGTGCAGCGCACGCTCGGGTACCTCCCGCAGGACGTGGGCGTCTACCCCGACCTGACGGCCCGCGAGTTCCTCGACTACGTGGCGTTACTCAAGGGCCTCGACGACGGCCCGTCCCGTCGTCGCCGGGTCGGCGAGCTGCTCGAGGTGGTCGGGTTGACGTCCGAGGCCGGCCGGAGGCTCAAGGGGTACAGCGGGGGCATGCGCCGCCGCGTGGGCATCGCCCAGGCCCTCCTCGCCGACCCGCGCCTGCTCATCGTGGACGAGCCCACGGCCGGCCTGGACCCGGAGGAGCGCATCCGGTTCCGCACCCTGCTGGCCCAGCTGGCCGGCGACCGCACGGTCCTGCTGAGCACCCACATCGTCGACGACGTGGCCCAGACCTGCCGCGAGCTGGCCGTCCTGTCCGCCGGCCGCCAGGTCTTCCGCGGCACGGTCGCCGAGCTGACCCGCGAGGCCGACGGCCACGTCTGGTCGGTCGTGACCCAGGGCCCGGCCCCGGCCGGAACGGTGGTGTCCGCGGTCCCCGAGGAGTCCGGCATGCGCTACCGCGTCGTCGCCGCCGATCGACCGGGAGCGGACGCCGAGCCGCTGCGCCCCACGCTGGAGGACGGCTATCTCGCCCTCAACCTGCGGACCCGGCCGGCCGCACCCGCGCGCTGACGTCGTCGCGGACCGCGGCGGGCCGGGCGCCGGCGGTCAGGAGAGGGTGCCGGTCACGGTGCTGCCGGACCTCGTGACGGCGTACGTGACCTTCGTGCCGCTCCAGAAGTGGAACGTCAGCGTCACCTTGGCGTTGTCGTTGACCTCGGCGAAGAACGCCGGGCGCAGGGCGATCGTGCCGGCCGCGTAGTCCGGGGCGAAGGTCACGTCGAACTCCTTGAACGACGTCCAGTTCTGCGGGCCGGCGTTGCTGCCGTCGGCGTACTTCGCCTCCATCGTGGCGAGCTGGTCGCCGCGGAACTGGGCCGGGAGGGTGAACGCGGCCGTGGTGCCGGTCGCGGCCGACAGCAGCGGCGGGTCGTAGGTGACGATGTTGATCCGCCACGGGACGCCGGCCGAGAAGCGGGCCTGCAGTGTGGCGTTCACGCCGTACGACCTGGAGCCCACGAGCCTCGTCAGGGCGCTCGCCGTCAGGGTCAGCTGGTTGCCGGAGACGGTGTAGTCGGTGCCACGGACCAGGTCGGTGCTGCCCTGGCGCAGGCTCTGGAACGTGGTGCCGTTCAGGTTCAGCGTGAGGGTCTGCGCCGCCGGCGAGCCGGTCTTCGGCACGTAGACGACGTCGGCCGAGGCGGTGCCGGAGCGGGTCGTCCAGCTCGACCGCAGCTGTGCGAACAGCTCCGGGTCGCTCCAGGCGAACGAGGTGCGGCCGAAGTGCTGGCCGTTGTCCCACAGCATCGTCGTGAGCCGCTTGGTGCGGGCGTAGTAGCCGAGGTACTCGAAGAACTTGAGCTTCTCGCCCTGCTCGATGGTGCCGGTGTGCCGGTCGAAGCCGAGCAGGCCGTACTCGCCGATGATGACCGGGATGCCGCGCGACACGAACGCGGTCGCGACGCGGTCGAACTGCCCGACCAGGTCCTGCTCGACGGCCGCGTCGAACCGGGTGCCGCCGGCGATGTTCACGCTGAACGGCCAGTAGCCGTAGAAATGCACGGTCGCGATCAGGTTCGGGTCGCCGGACTGGTTGAACGTGGCCGTCAGCTCGTCGACGCGGGCCTGGTCGGCCGAGGTGTGCAGGGTCGGCAGGACGAGCAGGCGGGTCGCGTTGGTGCCGCCGGAGGCGCGCACGATCCGGCGGAACTCGGTGTTCAGCGCCGCGAGGAGCTCGGCGTTCTGGGCGTCGCCGGACGAGCCGGTGAACTGCGGCTCGTTGACGCTCTCGAAGACCAGCTTCGGCGACGAGGTGCGGAACGCGGCGGCGAGCTGGGTCCACAGCGCGTTGAACCTGTTCTGGACGTTGGTGCGGTCCGACGGCATCGTGTTGATCCACTGCCACGAGTCGTGGTGGACGTTGACGACCACGTAGAAGCCGTCGGCGAGGGCCCAGTCGACGACCTCCCTGACCCGGGCGAGCCAGGCCGCGTCGACGGTGTAGCCGGGGGCGCCGCCCATGTGCTGGCCCCAGGTGACCGGGATACGGATGCTGTTGAAGCCCTGGGCGCGGATGTTGTCGAGGAGGGCGGCGGTGACCCGCGGGTTGCCCCACGAGGTCTCGTCGGCGCCGGTCGCGTCGAGGCTGTTGCCGAGGTTCCAGCCGGGCTGCATGGCGGCGACGGCGGCCATCGCGTTGCCGGGCTGCGGGCTCGTCGAGGCGCTCGCCGACACGCTTGCTGAGGCGCTGGGTGTCGCGCTCGGTGACATCACACCCCCGGTGCAGGTCGTGCCGTTCAGGGTGAACGACGCCGGCACCGGGTTGCTGCCCGTCCACGACCCGTTGAAGCCGAACGACACCGTCGCGTTGGTGGCGATCGAGCCGTTGTAGCCGGCGTTGACCGCGGTGACCTGGGCGCCGGAGGCGGTGACGGTCGCGTTCCAGGTCTGGGCGACGGTCTGCCCGGCGCCGAACGTCCACCTGAGCGTCCACCCGGTGACCGGGTCGCCGAGGTTCGTCACGGCCACGTCGCCGGTGAACCCGCCCGGCCACTGGCTGGTGACCCGGTAGGTGACGCGGCACCCGGCCGCCGCGTACGCGTTCGTGGACAGGACCGCGACGAGCCCCGCGAGCAGGGCCACGGCCGCCCCGATCGAGACGGCCAGCCGGCCCCGGAATGTCGGCCTGCCGGCCATGACGCCCTCCAGGTGGTGTCGAACCCCGCCCGTTGCGGGCGGCGGGCCCGGACACTAGGAAGCACCGCTGAAGGATGTCAATGTGTGACGGCGCAGGAAGCCGCACGGGCCCGTCGCCGCGTGAACGTTTCACGAGCCGACCGCAGCCGCGCCGGGCCCGGTCCGGCGGTGGCACCATTGATCGATGAGCGTCAACTATCTGGTCCTCGTGGCCGGGGTCGTGGCCGCGGTGGGCGGGTGCTCGTCCGGCCCGGCGGCGGCCCCCGCGCCGTCGGCCGCCGCGACCGGTGCCGCCGCCGCACCGAGCCCTTCGCCGTCGCCCGGGGCGGGCCGATCCGCGAGCCCGTCCCCGAGTCAGCCGGCGTGTCCGTGGAAGCCGGGTGGGCCGCGGCGCCCCGGGGTGTTCGGGGAGTTCGGCGGTGAGGTGCCGCTCGAGGTGCGGTGCCTGCGCGGCGAGCGGCCCGGCCGGGGCGACCTCTACCGGCTGCCGCAGCAGCAGGCCGGCGTGTCCGGTGCGGCGGTCGTCGGCTCGTACGGCGACGGGGAGGTCGCGAGCGTGCGGTGCGCGGTGCGCAACGGCGCGGCGGTCGTCGACGCCGGGCAGAACCAGTCCAGCGTGTGGCTGGAGGTGGCCACCACGCTGCTCGGCTTCGGCCGGTACGCGTTCGTGCCGCACGCCGCCGCCGGCTACACCGACCTCGGCAGCCTCCAGGAATGCCCGGAGCGGGACTACCGGAGCTGAGTCAGCGCCGACGCGACCTCCGCCGGGTGCGTGAGGGGTGCGTCGTGGTCGCTGTCGATGACGGTGTACGGAGTGCCCGCCGCGTCCAGGCGGGACCGGGTGACCCACGACGGGCAGCCCGCCGGGGTGTGCGCACAGAAGACGTACGAGCGCGGGACGCCCGGCGGGCGCTGCGGCAGCGGGTCCAGCGACGGCGCGAGCGGGGTCGGGCCCAGGCGGGCGTTCATCCACGCCGTGAGCACGGGATCGTCCAGCGAGACCGGCGACGGCGGGAGCACGAGTGAGCGGGGCAGGTCGGGGGCCGGGCCGGTGAGGTCGACGGCCCGTTCGCCGGGCAGCGGGTCGGGGGCGTCGACGAAGACCAGGCCGGCCAGCCGGCCGGCGCACAACGGCGCCGCCGCCGCGATGGCGATGCCGCCCTGGCTGTGTCCCGCCAGTACCACATCCTCCAGATCCTCGTCGTCGAGCAGGGTGGCGATATCCAGGGCCCAGGTGTCGAGGCCGGTCACCGGAGTGTGCCGGCGGTCGCCCATGCCGGTCAGGGACGGGGCGAAAACCTCGTGGCCCGCGCGGGCGAGGAGACGGCGGACCCGCTGCCAGGACCAGCCGCCGCGGAACGCGCCGTGGATCAGCACGAAGGTCGTCACGGCAGGTCCTCCAGGACGACCTCGCCGATGGTGCGGGGGTAGGTGTCGTACGGGCGCAGGTGCTCGTACATCGCCTCGGTGTGCTCGACGTAGCCGGGCGTGCGCGTGGCGGCCTCGTAGGACCCGACGGTGTCGAACATGCGGATGTGGGTGAAGTGGGTCGGGTCCTCGACGTCGCGGACCAGCCAGCGGCCGCGGAAGCCGGGCTGTCCCGCGAAGAACGCAGCGAAGCGGACCGACAGGGCCACGTAGGCGTCGGCGTGGCCGCCGGCGTCCTTCGTCCAGGCCTGACTGATGACGACGTGCATCACGAACCCCTCAGACGTGCGGACAGGCGACGCGGCGATCCCCGCCGGCCAGCAACGGCGACGTGACCGCACACGACGGCCGGGCGATCGGGCAGCGCGGGTGGAACGCGCAGCCCGGCGGGCGGTCGACCGGGCTCGGCGGCTCACCACCCAGGACCGGGCGGTCGCGCCGGTCGGCCGGCGTCTCCACCGGGATCGCATCCACCAGGGCGCGCGTGTACGGGTGGCGCGGGTCGGTGAGGACCTGCCCGGCCGGGCCCTCCTCGACGAGGCGCCCGAGGTACATCACCCCGACCCGGTGGGCGAGGCTGGCCACGACGGCGAGGTCGTGCGCGATGAACAGATAGGCCAGGCCGTGCCGGTCCTGCAGGTCGCGCAGCAGGTTGACCACCTGGGCCTGCACCGACACGTCGAGCGAGGCGACCGGCTCGTCGAGCACGAGCAGGCGCGGCCGCAGGGCCAGGGCGCGGGCGATGCCGACCCGCTGCCGCTGGCCGCCGGAGAGCTCGTGCGGGTACTGCCGAGCCCGGCGGGCCGGGTCGGGCACCCCGACGTCGGCGAGCGCGGCCTTCACGTCGACCCGCCGGCCGTGGACCTTCGCGGCCTCGGCGATCTGGTCGCCGACGCGGTGCAGCGGGTGCAGCGCGGTCGACGGGTCCTGGAACACGAACCCGACGTCGCGCCCGCGCACCCTGCGCAGGTCCAGCCCCGCCAGGTCGGCGCCGTCGAGGGTGGCGGTGCCGCCGGTGACCCGCACGCCGGGCCCGGCCAGGCCGAACACGGCGGTGGTGGTGACGGTCTTGCCGGAGCCGGACTCGCCGACGAGGCCGACGATCTCGCCGGCGCCGACGGTGAGGTCGACGCCGTCGGCGAGGCGCACCCCGCGGCGGGTCTCCACGACGACGTTCGAGAGCTCGAGCATCAGCGGTCCCATCAACGGTCTCTGAGCCGGACGTCGAGGCGGTCGCGCAATGCGTCGCCGAGCAGGTTGGTGAGCAGCACGGTGAGGGTGAGCGCGACGCCGGGCGCGGCGGTCATCCACCAGGCGATCTCGAGGAACCCGCGGCCGTCGTTGAGCATGTTGCCCCACGACGGGGTCGGCGGGCGCACGCCGAGGCCGAGGAACGACAGCCCGCCCTCGATGAGGATCAGCGTCCCGACCGTGAGGGTCCAAACGACCAAGTTCGCCGGCAGTACGGCGGGCAGGACGTGCCTGCGGATCACCCGCGCGTCGCCGGCGCCGAGGCCGATCGCCGCCTGCACGTGGTCGGCGCCCCGCAGCCGGCGCACCAGGCTGCGGGTGACCCGGGTCGGCGTGACCCACCCGGCCAGGGCCAGCAGCGACACCAGGATCCACAGGTCGGACCCGGCGACGGCGAGGGTGGCGACGGCCAGGACGAGGAACGGGAACGCGATCCACACGTCGCCGGCCCGGGTGATCAGCCGGTCGGCCCAGCCCCCGTAGTAGCCGGCGAGCAGGCCGAGCAGCATCCCGAACGCGCTGGCGGCGGTGGCGGCGACGAACCCGACGAGCAGCGACACCCGCGCGCCGTACAGGGTGCGGGCGAGCACGTCGCGGCCCTTGTCGTCGGTGCCGAGCAGGTGCCCGGCGGTGCCCGGCGGCAGCAGCCGGTCGCCGAGGTGCTGGGCGATCGGGTCCTGCCCGGTGAGCGGCCCGGCCAGCACCGCGGCGAGGACCAGGGCCACCAGGCCGGTGAGCGCGACCCACCTCATGCGACGGTCCTGGGATCGAGGACGCCCATCAGCCACTCGCCGACCGCGTTGACGACGATGACGCCCACGGCGACGACCAGGACGGTCGCCTGCACGACCGGGTAGTCGCGGTTGAACACGGCGTCGACGAGCTGCTTGCCGATGCCGCCGTACGCGTACAGGGTCTCGACGACGACCGCGCCCGACACGAGGTACGACACCTCCACGGTGAGCAGCGCGAGCACCGGCAGGCCGGCGTGGCGCAGCGCGTGCCGGACGAGGATGCGCAGGCCCGGCACGCCCTTGGCGCGGGCGGTGCGCATCCAGTCGGCGCCCGCGTCCTCGAGCAGTTCGGTGCGCAGCAGCCGGGCGACCCGGGCGCCGGTGAACGCGGCGAGGGTCAGCGTCGGCAGGACGAGCTGCGCGGCGGTGCCCGACCCGAAGGTGGGCAGCCAGCCGAGGTACAGCGAGAAGAGCCAGATCAGGCCGATGCCGAGCAGGAAGTTCGGCACCGCCTGCACGACCGCGGTGAGCAGCGCGACGGCCCGGCCGCCGAGCCGGCCGTGGAACCGGGCGGCGAACGCGCCGACCGGCACCGCGACGACCAGGACCGTGAGCAGGGTGCTGCCGGCGAGCAGCAGCGTCGCCGGCAGCCGGTCGAGCACCATGTCCAGCGCGGGGCGCTGGGTGAGCAGCGAGTCGCCGAGGCGCAGGGTGAGCGTGTCGGCGAGGAACTCGCGGTACTGCATCCACAATGGACGATCGAGCCCCAGCGCCCGTCCGGTCTCGGCGATCTGCTCCGGGCTCGCCCCCGGGCCGGCCAGGATGGCCGCCGGGTCGCCGGACAGCCGGATGATGAAGAACAGCAGGCTCAGGATGCCGAGCGTCACCACGACGAGGCCGGCTCCCTTGGTGAGCATTCCGGCGAGCCTGCGGCGCATCAGGCCGTCTTCCCGAGCGACTCCAGGCGGACCAGGGAGTTGCCGGTCAGGCCGACCTCGACGAGCCGCTTGCTGTGCACGTACACCAGGTCCGGCCAGGCCAGGAACAGCACGCCGTACTGCTCGCGCAGCAGCTTCGCCATCTGCTTGATGAGCGCCTCGCGCCTGGTGGCGTCCATCTCCTTGTTCGCCTGCGTGTACAGCGCCGGGTACTCGTCGTTCTCGAAGTGCCGCTGCACGCCGGCGGCCTGCGGGCCGAACCGGCTCACCGACGCGATGTCGCGCAGGTCGAAGTAGTCGGTCTGCCAGTACAGCAGCGGCACCGTGCTGTTCTTCAGCAGCGTGCCGATGAACGCCGACAGCTCCTGCAGCTGTACCTCGCTCTTGATGCCGACGGCGCCGAGGTACCCGGCGACGGTCTCGGCCTGCGACTTGAAGATGGCCGTCGTGGCGATGTCGAGCCGCAGGTTTTCCGCGCCGGCGTCCTTGAGCAGCTGCCTGGCCTTCGCGATGTCGTGCGGCAGCGGGCCGAAGCTGCTGTCGTACCCCTGGAAGCCGGGCTGCAGCAGCTGCCCCGTGGAGGGCTTGCCGTAGCCGGCCAGGCCGGCGGCGACGAACTCGTCGCGGTTGACGGCAAGGTTGATCGCCTCGCGGACCCGCGGGTCGGCGAGCTTCGGCTCGACGGCCGGGATCATCGAGCAGATCGCGCACGAGCCGGCCGAGGTCGCCTTGATGCCGAACGAGCCGCGCATCTGCTCGGCCTGCGTGGGCCCGAGGCCGAACGCGATGTCGACCTCGCCCGAGCGCAGGGCGCTGGCCAGGGTGTTCGGGTCGCTGATCGCCTGCAGCGTCGCGGTCGCGACCCGGTCGGTCGACCGCCACGACCTGGCGTACCGCTCCAGCTCGATCTTCTGGGCCGGCGTGTAGCCGGTGACCCGGAACGGCCCCGTGCCGGACGCCTTCTGGGTGCTGCTGGCGAAGATGGACGGGTCGACGATGTCGACCCGGGTGAGCCGGTTGAGCAGGATCGGGTCGGGCGTCCCGGTGGTGATCCGCACCGTCTTCGCGTCGACCGCGGTGGCCTTGGTGACCGCGCCGAGGAACCCCTTGACCTGGGTGAGCTTGCCGGACGAGTCGCCCGTGAGCCGCTCGATGTTGGCGACGACGGCGGCCGCGTCGAACGCCCCGCCCTCGTGGAAGGTGACCCCCTCGCGCAGCGTGAGCTCGAGCGTGGTGTCGTCGACCCGCTTCCACGCCGTGGCCAGGCCGGGCGCGAACCCGCCGCCGCCGGGGTCGAACTGGACCAGCGTGTCGTAGACCTGCACGGCGTAGCTGCGCCCGGTGTTGGACAGCGCGGCGTGCGGGTCGAGGCTGTTGGTGATGGTGGTCGAGGCAAAGGTGATCTTCGCGTTGGGTGCGATGTCGGCCGACGCGGGCGCGGTACCGTCGGCACCGCACGCCGACAGCAGACCGCCGGCCGCCGCGCCGCCACCGGCGAGCGCGGCCAGCCGGAAGAGGTCACGCCGGGTGAGCTGGGGCTGGAGCATGGAACCCCCTGTCGTTTCACTGTGCGAACCGCTGTTTCCATTCGCGTGGAGGTCTGTATACCCCGTCCCGCCGCCGGTCGGGAAGCCCCCAGCCCAACGTTTGGTAACACTGTTTCCGTTTGGAAACCTGACGGAAACGGCCGAGGAAGACGGCCTCGAATGTCCCCCGCCCTGCGACCAGGGACGATCTTGTCCGGACGCCCGGCATCAGCACCGGACCACGGCCGCCCGGCGACAGCTCCGCAACCCGGGTCGCCGGTCGGCGCGGCGGGCCCGCGGGCGCACCGCGCCAACGCGATACCACTGAGCGTCGCCGCGCCCTCGGCATGCCGGCGACGACGTCGAAACATCGATGTGTTGCCGGGTCGCAAGCAGCCGTATCGCACCTGGGACGCCATTTCCGCCCGCAATTCCGGGTGCGCATGAATGAATGCCGACTCCGTTCCCCGAATCGGTGACAATGCGAAAAGGCGACCGGATGGGGTGAGCGGCATGACCGACCGGAAATCGTACGCACCCGACGACGTCGTGCGGTGGCTGCTCCGGCTGCTGCTGGCCGTCCTGCTCGTCGCCGCCGTCACCGGAGTGGGCTATCTCGTCGTCCTGTCGCCGCTGAAGCTGCGCGAATTGCTGCGGGCCTACTTCGACAGCGAGATCCCCCGGATGTACTGGGAGCGGCACGGCGACTGGCACAATCCGCGCCGCCGCTGGCCGCGGCGCGAACAGTTCGAGGCCATCGTCAACGAGGAATACCTGTGCGCGATCAAGACGGGTCCGCCGGCGCGCTGCTACGAGGCCGCCACGACCCGCTAGATCCAGCGGGAACCGAGCCACATCCGCGACAGCCACTGCGCGTACGTGATGTCCATGCCGCTGTAGATCGGGTAGAAGTACGCGAAGCAGGCCGCCACCAGCAGGACGTAGGCGCCCGCGACGAGGGCGCCGACGCGGCGGTGGTCGGTGTGCGGGCGGCCGGCGATCGCGCCCAGGACATAGACGACGGCGAGGATCAGGAACGGCTCGGCCGGCAGGGCGTAGAAGATGAACATGGTGCGGTGGGCCGGCATCGACTGGAACCACGGCAGGATGCCGGTCAGCGCGGCGAGCAGCACCAGCCAGGCGCGGCCGTCGCGGCGGGCGATCGCCAGCCAGCCCAGGCCGAACAGGGCCGGGACGAACGACCACCACAGCAGCGGGGTGCCGAGCAGCAGGATCGACGACGCGCAGCCCTCCGTGCCGCACGGGCCGTCGCCGGTCCAGTAGAACAGCACCGGGCGGCCCAGCAGCAGCCACTGCCACGGCCACGACTGGTACGGGTGCGGCTTGTCCAGCGTCGTGTGGAACTTGTACGCCTCCTCGTGGTAGTGCCACAGGCTGACGAGCGCGTTGCCCGACCAGTCGCGGAAGTACCCGTCGTCGGAGGCGAACCAGCCCCACCACGTCGCCAGGTAGGCCAGCGCCGCGATCCCGGCGACGGCCAGGGCCCAGCCCGCGGCGGGCGCGATCCGCATCGGCCGGTCGGCGCTGCGCGCGGCCCCCACGTCGAAGACCGCCACGGCGATCGCGAAGAGGATGAGGTACCACAGGCCGCTCCACTTCACGCCG